>JAEYUE010000035.1 GCA_023433655.1 Pseudomonadota bacterium
GACCTGGCGTACCTGAGGTTGAAGAATGTAACTCTGGGTTATAAAGTGCCCGAACTGTTTACAAAACGAATCGGTATTCAAAACGTGCGGTTATTTGTGAGTGGTGAAAACCTGGTAACCTGGACAAAACTCAGGTCTAAATACATAGACCCCGAACAGGCAATGGCCAATATTGACGGACGCGTGTACCCGTTTAGTAAAACCTACTCATTTGGAATTGATATTACATTTTAAAATTAGTAAACCGAAAAATAGCATGAAAAAGCATTTCTTAATATACAGTTTACTGCTGGTGATTGTAAGCATGTCTTGCAACAAGAATGTGCTGGACCAGTTTCCCAGCGCGCAAATATCACCTCAAACATTTTTCAAAACAGAGAATGACCTCATTGCATATACCAATTCTTTTTACCTGAACCTGCCTTCGGCTGCAGAAATTTATGGTGAGGATTTTGACAACATAGTTAAGTCATCTGTTAGTGCCGAAATAAGCGGAAATCGTACCGTGCCCACTACGGATGGAACCCGGTGGAACTGGGCGCCACTGCGCAATATCAATTTCTTTTTGAATAATGAAAACGTGTTGAATTATCCAAATGCAGAAGTGCGCAACCGCTATATCGGACTGGCAAAATTCTTCAGAGCGTATTTTTATTTTGAAAAAGTAAAATATTTTGGTGATGTTCCCTGGTACAGCGTAGTGATTGAAACGAATGACGTTGAAAATCTGATGAAACCAAGAGACCCCAGAACGCTGGTGATGGATTCTGTGCTTGCAGACCTGGATTTTGCCATTGCCCATCTTGGTACTACAAAAAGCGTGGAACGAGTAACCAGGTGGACCGCTTTGGCGCTGAAGTCGAGAGTAGGTTTGTATGAGGGCACCTGGCGCAAATATCATACAGAATTTAACATGCCTGAAGCAGATAAGTTTTTGAATGCAAGTGTAACTGCTTCTGATGAACTGATGCGCTCCGGAACTTATGGCATTTACACAGCCACAAACGGCCCCAGCGGCAAACCCTATCAGGATCTTTTTGCACACATGACGCTTGATCCTGTTGCTATAGAAGTGATCTTAGGACGTCGCTTCAGCGCGGAGTTAGGTTTAAGGCACAACCTGCAATTTTATATTACTGCCAGAACACAGGGAAAACCCGGACTTGAAAAGAAACTGGTGAACAGTTACCTAATGGCTGATGGTACGCGGTTTACAGACAGACCGGGATATGATACCATGCAATATTTTACCGAAATACAAAACAGGGACCCGCGGCTCGGGCAAACCATAAGGTTCCCTGGTTACAGGCGTATTGGAGCTACAGCTACTTCATCAGTTGATTTTGAAGCAACCATGACCGGTTACCAACCCATAAAATGGATGAACACCACTAACATGGATGGTAGTTCACAATCTTACCAGGACTTGCTGATTTTTAGATATGGTGAGGTATTGCTGAATTTTGCTGAAGCCAAAGCAGAACTGGGTACATTGACACAGGAAGACATTGACCGGTCTATAAAATTATTACGCGACCGCGTAGGGATGCCCAACCTGAATATGGCTCAAGCGAATGCAAATCCCGATCCTTATCAGGCAAGTCTCTATAAAAATGTGAGCGGCGCCAATAAAGGTGTGATCCTTGAGATCAGAAGAGAACGTCGAATAGAACTGGTGATGGAAAATGGCAACCGCTGGGATGATTTGATGCGCTGGAAAGAAGGGCATTTGCTGGCCACGCCATTTAAAGGCATGTACTTTCCAGGAACGGGTTTTTATGATCTTGACAGGAATGGGGTAGCAGAAATTGAAATTTATGCAGGCGATAAACCTCCGGCTACAGGGCCTTACCAGCTACCCGTTAGTGAATTAGATGAAGGAACAAGAGGCAATATTCTTACCAACAGAAATATAAATAAAACGTTCAGGGAGGACAGGGATTACCTGTTTCCACTGCCCATTGAGGACCTGACGCTAAACCCTAATTTGACCCAAAACCCGGGATGGGGGCAATAGATATGATTTTATCATGAGTTAAAAAATAACTATATGAACAGAAGATTTGCTATAAAAAATTTATTACCCACAGCATTATTTTGTTTGCTGATGACAATAGCGTGCAACAAGCCACCCTATATGCCCGATGGCCCTGCCACGTGGTACGAACCGGTACGAAATAATGATGGTACTTATGGCGGCAATAATGATGGTCAGCCATTACTTACTAAGCTTCGTATCATGACGTATAATATCCACATTCTAAACCCGCCTTCAAAACCGGGTGAAACAGATATCCAGGCCACAGCCAATGCAATTCGCAGAGGCAACCCGGATATTGTGTTTTTACAGGAAGTAGATCAAAATACCACAAGAAATGGCTACAATGGAGACCAGGCAAAAGACCTTGCACAAATCCTGGAAATGAATTATACATTCTTCTCGGCAAAGGCACAAAACAGGGGTTTTTATGGTGTAGCCATCTTAAGCAAGTACCCGATTAAAAACGCGCAAAAGCACCTGCTCACCAAAGAAAACGATGCTACAGAACAACGCGTGATGGGTACTGCTATCATTGACCTTCCGGGTATTGATTCTATAATGGCAGCCGTTTCGCACTTGCAGCACAACAGTGCCAACAACAGGTTGCAGCAGGTAAATGATATAGCGGCAATTTTAGGAGCAGTGCCACACCGCGTGGTATTTGGTGCTGACCTTAATGAGTTTGAAACCACAACTAACTTCTTCAATGTGTTTGATGGTGTACTGACACGAACCTGTATTGGCGGCAATTGCCCAAGAACTTTTTCGGCTCAAAACCCTCAATCTACAATTGATTACCTGGCGTACAAACCTTCAACAGCGTTTAGCGTGAATGCTCACAGTACCCTGCCTGAGTTTTATGCATCTGACCATTTGCC
>JAEYUE010000043.1 GCA_023433655.1 Pseudomonadota bacterium
GTCGTAGGACGAATAGCCGTCGTACCGGCCGTAGTCGTAGCCCGAACGGCCATAGTCGTAACGGTCGGAGCCGTAGGAGCGGTCGTACGACGAATAGCCGTAGCGATCGTCATAGCCGTACCGGTTCCGGTCGTAGTCGTAGCGGGACTCGCCGTCGTAGCAGTCGCGGGCCGAGTCGCTGCCGACCCCCGCGCCGATGGCCGCGCCCAGCACCCCGCCGAGGATGCTGCCTTCGGTGCGGCGGCCGCGGGCGGCGATCTGCGAGCCGGCGACGGCGCCGACTGTCGCGCCGATCACGGCCCCGCCGGCAGTCCGGTCGTTGCGGCTGCTGCGGCAAGTATCGTAGCCGTAGCGATCGTCCCGATAGCGGTCGTCGTACCGGTACCGGTCGTCATAGCGGTCCTGGCCGTAATAGGGGCTGTACCCGTAGGGCTGGGAACCCTGATAGGTGTAGGTCTGGGCCGAGGCGGCGGCCGGCGCCAGCAGCGTGGCGGCGGCGGCCAGGGCGGCGGTGGCGGCGAGGGAGCGGGCGAACATCGGTCGGTCCTTGCGTTGCGATGGACCCCGAACGAACGGCGCCCCTGTCTGTTGCATCATCGTTAAGGGAGCCAAGCTGAACCGCCATTGAGCGCGCCGTTCATCTTCGTTCAGGTTTCGCCCCGGCGCCGGTTCCGGCTATGAGCGCGCGATGACCGACACGCTGACCATCGCCCGCGTGGGCGCCCAGGGCGACGGGATCGCCGACACCCCCTTCGGGCCGGTCTTCGCGCCTCTGACCCTGCCGGGAGAAGCGGTCCGCGGCGAGGTGCGCGACGGGCGGATGGAGGCCGTCGAGATCGTCAGGCCCAGCCCGGACCGCGTCGCCCCGCTCTCGCCGCACTATGGCGACTGCGGCGGCTGCTCGCTGCAGCACTGGGCGTCCGCGCCCTATCTGGACTGGAAGCGGGAACAGGTCCGGCTGGCTCTGGCCCGCGAGGGTCTTGAGACGGACATCCAGCCCACCGTCGCCACGCCGCCGGGCAGCCGCCGTCGCCTCGCCCTGCACGCCCGGCGGGGGCCGGACGGCCGCGTCCTCCTCGGCTTCAAGGCCCGGCGCAGCTGGCGGCTGGTCGAGGTGAGGGAGTGCCCGATCGCCGATCCGCGTCTCGTGGCCGCCTTCCCGGCGCTGGCCCGGGTGGCTGCGCCCTTCCTGGAGCACCCAAAATCGGCGCCGACCCTGCACGTCACCGCAACCCTGACCGGGCTGGACGTCGACGTCACCGGTGTCGAGCGCCGCACCGGCGGCCTGTCCCGTGACGCGCAGATGGGGGCCGTTCAGGCCGCCGCCGAGGCCGACCTCGCGCGACTCAGCCTCGCGGGCGAGACCCTTGTCATGGCGCGCCAGCCGATGGTCGCCTTCGGCGCCGCCACCGTCCCGCTGCCCGCCGGCGGCTTCCTGCAGGCTTCGCCTCCGGCCGAGGCAGCCATGGTCGAGCGCGTCGTGGCGGCCGTGAAGGGGGCGAAGAAGGTTGCCGACCTGTTCTGCGGCGCTGGAACCTTCACCTTCCCGCTGGCGACGGTCTCGCCTGTGCTCGCCGCCGACGGCTCGGCCCCGGCCATAGCGGCGCTGAAGGCGGGCATCGGCTCGGCGACGGGGCTGAAGCCGATCACGGCCGAGACCCGCGACCTGTTCCGCCGTCCGCTCGCCCCGTACGACCTGCGCGGCTGCGACGCCGTGGTGCTGGATCCGCCCCGCGCCGGCGCCCGCGAACAGAGCGCCCAGCTGCCGGGGACGAAGGCGCACACCATCGCCTACGTCTCCTGCAACCCGGTCACCTTCGCCCGCGATGCGCGGCTGCTGGTCGACGCCGGCTTCCGCCTCGAACAGGTCACCCCGGTCGACCAGTTCCTGTGGTCCGCCCACGTCGAGCTGGTCGGGGTGTTCCGGCGCTGAGGCGTCCTTCAGGCCGCGTCGAACAGATCCATCTGCTTCTTCATGTCCGCCGGCACGCGGAAGCGGCTCGTGTCCAGCGCAGGCCGTGGACCGTCCAGCCCGTAGCGCTTCCGCGCCGCCTGGAAGCGGGCGGCGATCAGCTCGGCGACCGGGCCACCCCCCTTCATCCGCTGGTTCCAGTCGGGATCATAGTCGCGCCCGCCGCGGGTCTGGCGCACCAGCGACATCACCCGCGCGGCCCGGTCCGGCCGGGCGTCGGCCAGCCATTCCCGGAACAGATCCTTGATCTCGAGCGGGAGGCGCAGGGTGACGTACATGGCCGACGTCGCCCCGGCCTTCGCCGCCGCCTCCAGCACCGCCTCCAGCTCGTGGTCGTTCAGCCCCGGAATCACCGGGGCGAAGCCGACGCCGACCGGGCATCCGGCGTCCGCCAGCCGCGAGATCGCCTCCAGCCGCTTCGCGGGCGTGGAGGCGCGCGGCTCCATGGCCCGCGCCAGCTTCCGGTCCAGGGTGGTGATCGACACCAGGGCCGAGGCCAGACCATCGCGGCCCATGGCCCCGAGGATGTCGGCGTCGCGCGCGATCAGCACCGACTTGGTGATGATGCTGAGCGGATGATTGAAGCGCTGCAGCACTTCCAGCACCGACCGCGTCGCCTTCAGTTCGCGCTCGACGGGCTGATAGGGATCGGTGTTGCCGCCTATGTGGATATGCCGGCAGACGTACCGCGGGCGGGCGAGTTCCTGCTCCAGCAGACCCGCGGCTCCGGGCTTCCAGAACAGCTTGCTCTCGAAATCCAGGCCCGGGGATAGGCCCATGTAGGCATGGGCCGGACGGGCGTAGCAGTAGATGCAGCCATGTTCACACCCCCTGTACGGGTTGATCGAGCGGTCGAAGCCGATGTCGGGACTGGTGTTGCGCGTGATGATGGTCCGCGCCCGTTCGGGCGTCAGGGTCGTGCGCAGGGGCGCGACCTCCTCGTCCTCACGGGTCCAGCCGTCGTCGAAGGCCTCGACCGTCGCCGGTTCGTAGCGTCCCGTCGCATTCGATCGCGCGCCCCGCCCCTTCGCTGCCTCGGCCATGTGGGAACGATAGCAGCAAACGAGAACAAAGCAAGAACTCTCGGCGCGACCGTCAGGGCTCCCCGGTGGACTTCATTCTCGTGTGGAGCAGGACCTGTCCTGCAGAAGTCCGCCACGGCGAAGCAGAGTGGTGCGGATGAGAGGACTCGAACCTCCACGCCTCGCGGCGCTGGAACCTAAATCCAGTGCGTCTACCAGTTCCGCCACATCCGCCAGGTTCTGGACAAGCCTTAGGGGAGGGCGCGGAAAAGCGAAAGGCCCGGGATCGCTCCCGGGCCTCTGCTGAAACCAATCCGTGGATCAGTCCCTGTGGTCGTCGGTCGGCGACGGCGCGCCCGGCATCGGCGGCACCGGCCCGGGAGGCGCGTCCCGATCCAGTTCCGGCACCTCGACGAGGCCGCGGCCGACATGGCTCTTGCGGATGCCGTAGAGCAGATAGATCACCAGGCCGATGCCGCCCCAGATCGGCAGCACCATCTTGGCGTCGTGCGGCAGGTTCCAGAACAGGAAGGCGCAGCCGGCCGCCGACAGGG
>JAEYUE010000078.1 GCA_023433655.1 Pseudomonadota bacterium
CGAACACCGGCGTGCCCTCGACCGGATTGTCGGCCTTCCAGGTGAAGTGGGTCGGCGTCGCCACCGGCTGGCCGCCCTCGTACAGGCGGATGAAGGCCGCATCGATGGCGAAGCGGGGGAAGCTGAAATTGTCGAGGTCGCCGCCGAAGGTCGCCGCCCGGTCCTCGGGCGCCCAGGCCAGGCGCACATCGGTGTAGCGGCGGTACTTGTACAGCTTGAACTGGCCGCCGCGGTACAGGCTGACCACCTGGCAGCGGAACGTATCGTCGCCGGCGCAGGCCTCCTGCTCGATCCGCCCGGCCTCGGCGTCGCGGGCGCGGGTGAACTCCTGGCCCTCAAGCCCGGCCCCCGCGGCGTGCATCCGCGGGGTGACGTCGGTGATCTCGGTCAGGATCTCGGCCGAACCTCCGGGGCATTTCAGCTCCTCCTCGCGGCTGCGCGGCGCGAAACCGGTCTCGGCGTAGTTGACCTCGGGCGTCGACAGGTTGGCGACGCAGGTGGCGACGCAGTGGTTGTTGGTCATCACCAGCCCCTCGCCGGAGACCAGCCCCGCCGAGCATCCGCCGAACTTCACTGACGACAGCCGCACCCGGTCCAGCCACGCCTGGTCGACGTTGGTGCCCAGGGTCTGGTTGGCCCGCGCGATGGGGAAGTTGTCGAAGGTCCACATGCCCTCCTCGGCGGCGGCCGACGAGGCGGCGGCGAGGGCGAGGACGGCTACGGAGGCGGCGAGGGTGTGGCGCATGGTGTTCTCCTTCCTTCTCCCCTCGGGGGAGAAGGTGGGCCCGAAGGGCTCGGATGAGGGGGCTCTGTCCGCATCCAGAACGGAAAAAGGGGGCCGGCGTCAACCAGCCCCCTCAACCGTCTCGCTCCGCGAGCCACCTTCTCCCCCGAGGGGAGAAGGAAACTCGACCTACTCCACCCCCAGCTCCGCCAGGATCCGCTGGTTCGGATAGACGGTGCGCAGCACCTCGGTGATGGCCGCGGTCGACACCGACACCGTACGGTTCAGGTCGCCGTCGTAGCCGAAGGCGCCGCCCAGCGAGTGGATGTTGCCGTCGAAGGCCGCGCCGATCACCTCGCCCTCGGCGTTGACCACCGGCGAGCCCGAGTTGCCGCCGATGATGTCGTTGGTCGAGACGAAGTCGTAGACGACCTCCTTGTTCACGTCGGCCTCGTGATCGGCGAAGGCCTGGGCGAGGTTGAACGGCTCGGAGCCCGTGGCGCGTTCATAGAGGCCGCCGATGTAGGTGAACGGCGGCACGGTCACGCCGCGATAGGTCCAGCCCTTCACCTCGCCGTAGGACAGCCGCAGGCTGAAGGTGGCGTCGGGATACTGGTCGGTGCCATAGACGGCGAACCGGGCCTGGGCGACCTTTTCGGCGGCGCGGGCGGTGGGCGCGTTGACCTCGGCGGCCCAGCGCGCGCCGACGGCCTGCGCCGCCTCGTCGTTGGCGGCCACGAAGGCCAGCAGCGGATCGGCCGCCTTCATCTCCTCCAGGGTCATGCTGGCGGCCTGACGACGGAAGCCGGCGTCGGCCATGCGCGTGCCCTCGATCAGTCGTTCGGCCAGGGCCTCGGGGCTCTCGCGGCCCAGCAGCGCCTTCACCTGCGGGTGGTCGACGGTCAGGTATTCCCGCGTCTTGGACAGCCAGTAGCGGAGGCGCAGCTCCTCCATCTCCGGGGTGATCGGCGTCTCCTCGCCGACCATCTCGGCCAGACGCGTGCGACGGGCCTCGTCGGCGCCGGCCGAGCGCACGATGGCCCTGGCCATGGCGTAAAGCTGCGAGCCGCCGCCGGCCGCCTGCTCCAGCTGGCGGTAGGGCAGATACAGGTCGCGGGCCGTGTCCTGCACCGCCTCCAGCTCGGTCCACGGATCGCCGATCTGCTGCACAAGGTTCGGGTCGGCGGCGACGCGGGCGCGCAGCTCGGCCTCGGCCTCGCGCTTCGCCTGCATGAAGCCCGGATCGGTCAGGGCGCCCTGCTGGCCGTAGTAGACCTTGAAGCTGTTCTCGAGGCCGAAGATGGGGTCGAACGAGAGACGCTTGGCCTCGTCGCCGGTCAGCGAATACTCCAGCAGCCGTCCGCGCAGCTCCGAGTTCTGGATCAGGGTGACCGGCAGCTGCTGGTCGCGCAGGCGCTCCAGCTGGCTCATGGTCAGCAGGCGCGAGGTCGAACCCGGGTTGCCCGACACGAAGGTGACGTCGCCTTCTTCCGGGGCCTCGGCGTTCCACTTCAGGAAGGTCGGCGTGGTCGCGGGCTGGCCGTTCTCGTAGGCGCGCAGGAACCCGGCATCGAGGGCGTAGCGCGGGAAGTTGAAGTTGTCGGGGTCGCCGCCGAAGAAGGCCGCCTGGTTCTCCGGGGCGAAGACCAGGCGCACGTCGTCGTACTTGCGGAACTTGTGCAGGCTGTACTGGCCGCCGCGATACAGGCTGATCACCTGGCAGCTGAACTGCGGATCGCCGGCGCAGGCCTCGTTCTGGATGCGGGTGGTCGCGGCCTGGCGGGCGGCGTTGAAGGCGGCGCCTTCCAGCCCCTCGCCGGCGGCGCGGACCTGGTCGGTCACGTCGGTGATCTCGATCAGCACCTCGGCGGTCTGGCCGGGGCAGCGCACCTCTTCCTCGCGCGTGCCGGCGGTGAAGCCGTTCTTCACATAGTCGCGCTGGGCGTCCGACAGCTCCTGGGCGCAGCCGACCACGCAGTGCCAGTTGGTCAGGATCAGGCCCTCGGGCGAGACGAACGAGGCCGAGCAGCCCTGGATGCGCACCGAGGCGAGCCGCAGCCGGTCCAGCCACGCCTGGTCGATCCGGGTGCCGTACTTCTGGTTGACGGTCTGGATCGGGAAGTTGTCGAAAGTCCACATCCCCTCGTCGGCCTGGGCCGGAGTGGGGACGGCGCTGACGGCCAGCGCCCCCGCCACGGCGGCGAGGGAGGCGGTCGCGGCGACCGCGGCGCGAAGCGAACGAAGGATCATGGGTCGGGCGTCTCCAAGGGGGCCGGCTTCGCCGGTTCTGACTGCGGAGCCTACCTAGCGCCGATGAACGAAGCCCGTCCACACGGCCTTAACCCGATTTAACTTGGCCCCAACGGTCCACGCGGTCAGATAACCGTGAACCTTGGGGGCCTGACCGTTTCGATGTCGCTTGCACTCTCCACCCTGCTCTACGAGTGGCGCCGCTACATGGCGGCGATCGTGGCGCTCGCCTTCTCGGGCCTGCTGGTGCTGGCCCAGGTCGGCATGTTCATGGGCATCGGCAAGGCGTTCACTGCGACGATCGACCGCGCGCGCGCCGACATCATGGTGCTGGCCCCCGGCTCGACCGGCCTGTTCAACGGCGGCCCCTCGGGGGTGCCGCGGCGCATCATGCCGATCGTGCAGAGCCATCCCGACGTCCTTACCGTGGCCGATCTCGACGGCTCCGGCGGTCGCTGGCAGAACGTCGTCGAGGGCGACGCGCCCCGCAAGACCGAGTTCGTCCAGGTCTCGATCATCGACGCCGTCCCCGGCGCCGTCACCGTCCCCACCGACTATTCGCCCGAACTGATCGAGGCCCTGCGCCAGCCGTTCGGCGTCGCCGTCGACGAGACGGCGCTCGGCCGCCTCGGGGTCAAGCTCGGCGACAAGGCGATCTACAACGGCAAGACCGTGCGCGTCGTCGCCGTCACCCGCGGCTATCCGAACATGATGCAGGCCGGCGTGGTCATGTCGCGCGACACCCTGCGCATGCTCGGCGAGGCCAACACCGGCGACCGCGTCGGACCGCTGATGGTCTCGATCAGACCGGGCGCCGACGCCGAGCGGGTCGTGGCCCAGCTCAACGCCCAGTCGCGCGACCAGTTCAAGGCCTGGACCCGGGCCGACCTCGGTGAGGCCAACCAGGCCGCGATGTTCAAGGAGAGCTTCATCGTCATCATGCTGGGCTTCTCCCTGTTCCTCGGCATCCTGATCGGCGTGGCCATCACCTGGCAGACCCTGCGCGGGGCGATCATGGCCAACATCAAGGAGTTCGCCTCGCTGCGGGCGCTGGGCGTGTCGATGGGCTCGCTGCGCGGCATCGTCATGGAGCTCAGCTTCTGGGTCGGGATCGCCGGCATCCTCGCCGCCGGCCTGCTGACCTGGGCGGTTTCCCTGCTCGCGGTGGGCGGCGGCCTGACCATGGCCTTCCCCATCCCGATGGTCGCCGGCGTCTGCGTCATGCTGCTGGTCATCGCCCTCGCCTCCGGCTTCCTGTCGCTGGGCGTCCTCAAGAAGAGCCAGCCGGCGGACCTGCTGCGATGATGTCGAACACCGTCACCCACGGCCAGCCGGGGACCCCCGCCATCGAGGCCAAGGGCCTGGTCAAGCGCTTCAAGACCGGCCGCACCTTCATCGAGGTGCTCAAGGGCGTCGACTTCGACGCGCGCCACGGCGAGATGACCATGGTCATGGGCCCCTCCGGCTCGGGCAAGTCGACCCTGGTCGCGGCCCTGTCCGGCCTGCTCAAGCCCGAGGAGGGCCGCGTCGACGCCCTCGACGTCGACGACCTGTGGGACCATTCGTCGGGCCGCATCGACAAGTTCCGCCTCGACAACTGCGGCTTCATCTTCCAGGGCTTCAA
>JAEYUE010000127.1 GCA_023433655.1 Pseudomonadota bacterium
TAGGCCATGCCGGCGGACATGGAGCCGTCGCCGATGACAGCTACCACCTTGTTATGCTCGCCCTTCTGGTCACGGGCGGCGGCGAAGCCGAGGGCGGCCGAGATCGAGGTCGAGGCGTGGGCGGCGCCGAAGGGGTCGTATTCGCTCTCCGAGCGCTTGGTGAAGCCCGACAGGCCGCCGCCCTGGCGCAGGGTGCGGATGCGGTCGCGCCGGCCCGTCAGGATCTTGTGCGGATAGCACTGGTGGCCGACATCCCAGATCAGGATGTCCTTCGGCGTCTCGAAGACGTGGTGCAGGGCCACGGTCAGCTCCACCACGCCGAGGCCGGCCCCCAGATGGCCGCCGGTCACCGACACCGCGTCGATGGTCTCCGCCCGGACCTCGTCCGCCAGCTGCTTCAGCTGCGGGATGTCGAAGCCGCGCGTGTCGGCGGGGAACTTGACCTGGTCGAGCAGCGGGGTGTCGGGCATGGAGCAACTTGAACAACGCCCGGGGCGGGCGAAACGATGAGCCTATCCCATGAACGCCTAGCACGGCGAACGCCAGTGAGGGATTCCTGAGGAGTTCGTGATTTCCTGATCGCCGCTGATCGGGAGCCGCCGCCTCAGGATCGCCGCTGGAGAACGTAGTCCACGCTGGCCTTGAGGATTTCGGCGTCGGGGCCGAAGAGGTCGAGGTGGGCCCGAGCCTGTTCGGCGAGATGCGCGACCCTGTGCCGCGCCGCCTCCACGCCCAGCAGGGTGACGAAGTTGGTCTTGCCCTGGCCCGCGTCCTTGCCGGCCGCCTTGCCGAGGATGTCCTCATCGCCCTCGACGTCCAGCAGGTCGTCGACGATCTGGTAGGCGAGGCCGATGTCGTGGGCGAAGCTTGTCAGGGCCTGGCGCTCGGTCTCCCGGGCCCGGGCGATGATCAGGGGAATCTCGAAGGCGAAGGTGAACAGGGCGCCGGTCTTCAGCCGCTGCATGCGCGCGACGCCCCCGAGGTCGTCGCGCACGCCCAGCAGATCGATCATCTGTCCGCCGGCCATGCCGCGCGCGCCCGAGGCCAGCGACAGCCGGGCGGCCAGTTCGCAGCGCACCGACGCGTCCTCGTGGGTGTCGGGATGCAGCAGGATGTCGAAGGCGGCGGTCTGCAGGGCGTCGCCGGCGAGGACGGCGGTCGCCTCGTCATAGGCGCGGTGCACCGTCGGCCGGCCGCGGCGGACGTCGTCGTCGTCCATGCACGGCAGGTCGTCATGAACCAGGCTGTAGGCGTGGACGCATTCGAGGGCGCAGGCGGCGCGCAGCACCGGCCGCTCCTCGATGTCGAAGAGATTCGCGGCCTCGAGGGCGAAGAAGGGCCGCAGCCGCTTGCCGGGGCCGAGGGCGGCGTAGCGCATGGCCTCGGTCAGGCGCGATTCCGGCCCGTCGGCGCGGGGCAGCAGTTCGTCGAGGGCGACGGTGACGAGGTCGGCCGTCTCGGCCACCCGGTCGATGACCCCCTGCTCCGGCGAATTGGCGGCGAGCACGGTCAGAACAGCCTCCCGCCCACGGGAACGTCGCGGTCGACGCCGACCAGCACCACCTCGCCCGCCGCATCGGGGAATCCCAGGGTCAGCACCTCGGACATGAACGGGCCGATCTGGCGCGGCGGAAAATTGACCACGGCGGCGACCTTGCGGCCGACCAGTTGTTCCGGCGTGTAGTGGACGGTGATCTGGGCGGACGACTTCTTCACCCCGACGTCGGGGCCGAAATCGATGGCCAGCCGGTAGGCCGGCTTGCGCGCCTCGGGGAAGGGCTCGGCGCGGATCACCTCGCCCACGCGGATGTCGACCTTCAGGAAGTCGTCGAAGGCGATGGGCTCGGACGGAGACGCCATCACTCGAACGCGGCCGGTTCGACGCCCCTCGGCTGCCCGTCGGAACCAACGACGATCTTCTCGACGCGCAGCTGGGCAGCCTTCAGCCGCTCCTCGCAATGCGCCTTCAAACGCGCGCCCTCTTCGTACAGGGCGATCGATTCCTCGAGCGGGGCCTGGCCGGATTCGAGGCGGGACACGATCTGTTCGAGGCGCTGGAGCGCGTCCTCGAAGCTGAGGTCGGCGGGGATGGAAACGGCGTCGGTCATTTGGCGGCGACCCTAGAGGGGCGGGGCGCCCGCTTCAACGGGCAAGCGGTCAACGCCGCTCGTAGCGCCGCTGGGACCAGTATTTGAAGCCCTGGTTGTGCACCAGCTTCCAGCCGTCGGCCTTCAGGCGCTTGCCGACCATGTGGTTGAAGTAGCCGTGGGCCAGCACCAGCACGTCCTGACCCGACTCGGCGCGGGCGATCAGCGCCTGGGCGGCCTGTTCGGCGCGCATCTCGGCCTCGGCCCGGGTCTCCTGCCCCTCGTGATGATTGAAGGCGTGCCACCAGATGCGGGCCACGGCGCCCCAGTATTTCGGCGGCAGCTTGAACCAGGAGGGGAAGCGCGGCGGCGGCAGGGGCGCCTCGATGAACAGGGCGTCCGACATCACCTCGCGGCCCGCGGCGATGGCGGCGGCGGTCTCCTGGGCGCGGGGCCGGGTCGAGGCGTAGATCGCCCCCGCGCCCTCGGTCGTGGCCAGCAATTCGGGCGGCGGCGTCTGCCCGGCGCGCAGTCCGCCGACCTCGTACTGGGCCCACCAGTC
>JAEYUE010000162.1 GCA_023433655.1 Pseudomonadota bacterium
CGCGGCCCCTATGTCGCCGCCGCCAATCCGCATGCGGTCGAGGCGGGGCTGGCGGTGCTGCGCCGCGGCGGCTCGGCCGCCGATGCGGCGGTGGCGGTGCAGGCTGTGCTGGGGCTGGTGGAGCCGCAGTCGTCCGGCCTCGGCGGCGGGGCCTTCCTGATGCACTACGACGCCGCCACCGGCGAGGTGACCAGCTACGACGGCCGCGAGACCGCGCCGGCCGCCGCTACGCCCGAGCTGTTCTACGAAAACGGCCGCCCGCTGCCGTTCCGCGAGGCGGTGCTCAGCGGCCGCTCGACGGGCGCCCCCGGGGCGGTGGCCATGCTGGCCATGGCGCACGGGGAGCACGGCCGGCTGCCGTGGGCGGAGCTGTTTGACGACGCCGAACGGCTGGCCCGCGACGGCTTCGTGGTCAGCCCCCGGCTGGCCGGCTACATCGCCGGGACCTCGGGACAGGCGCGCACGCCGTGGGCCACGCGTTACTTCACCAAAGCGGACGGGACGCGCTACGCCGCCGGCGACCTGCTGCGCAATCCGGCCTACGCCGACAGCCTGGCCGAGCTCGCCGCCGGCGGGCCCGACGCCTTCTACCGCGGCCGCATCGCCGGCGAGATCGTCGCCGCCGTCTCGGAAGGGCCCCGGCCCGGCGCCCTGACCGGGGCCGACCTGGCCGCCTACGAGGCGGTCGAGCGTGGGGCCCTCTGCCGGCCCTATCGGGTCTATGTCGTCTGCGTGCCGCCGCCGCCGTCCAGCGGGGTGGCGGTGCTGCAGTTGCTGGCCATGGCCGAGCAGACGCCCGACATCCTCGAGGGTCCCGACAGCGCCGACGCCTGGATGGCCTTCGCCCAGCTGCAGCGGCTGATGTACGCCGACCGCGACCGCTACGTCGGCGATCCCGCCTTCGTCGGCGTGCCGGTGCAGGGCCTGCTCGATCCCGACTATGTCGCCGCGCGCGCGGCTCTCGCTCCGGCCCTGACCGGCGCGGCCGAGCCCGGTTCGCCGCCCGGCGGGGTCTTCGCCGGCCCCGACGCCACGCTCGAGCCGGCCGGCACGTCCCACCTCGTCATCGTCGACGCGCTGGGGAATGCGGTCAGCATGACCACCACGGTCGAAAGCGTGTTCGGCTCGGGCCGCATGGCCGCCGGCTTCTTCCTCAACAACCAGCTGACCGACTTCTCCTTCGACCCGCTGCGCGACGACGGCGGCCCGGCGGCCAACGCCGTCGCGCCCGGCAAGCGGCCGCGCTCGTCGATGGCGCCGGTGATCATCCTCGACCGCGACGGCCGCTTCCTCGGCGCGCTCGGCTCGCCGGGCGGAACCTCGATCCTCGCCTACAACGCCAAGGCCCTGATCGCCGTGCTCGACTGGGGCCTGACCATGGAGCAGGCCTTCGCCCTGCCCAATCTGGTCGCCCGCGGCGACGGCTTCGGCGCCGACACCGAACGCTTCCCGCCCCCGCTGCGCGAGGCTCTCGCCGCCAGCGGCATTGAGCTGCGCCCCAACGCCAGCGAGAACTCCGGCCTGCACGGCGCGATCTGGCGTCGCGGCCCCGACGGCGCCTGGGTCTGGGACGGCGCCGCCGACGACCGCCGCGAGGGCGTGGCGCGGGGGGAATGATCAGGCAGCAGGCGGCAGGCGGCAGGCAGCAAGAGGGCCCCGGATGGCTCGGGCGCAGGACTTCCTGCTGCCCGCTGCCTGATGCCTGCTGCCTCCTTACTCCGGCTTGATCGACAGCTGGAACGCCAGCAGCCCCTCGGACACGTCGGTGTCGACGCCGTGGCCGGCGCGCAGGCCCTCAGCCTCGATCTCCCGATAGACGAGGCCGACCGAGCTCTGCACCGGCCCGCGGCGCAGGGCGACGCCGATCGAGGCGTCGCCAAGGAAGGCCCCGGAGTCGTGGCTGACGCCCGAGCGGGCGTAGTCGCCGTCGCGGTTGCGAGCCCAGTTGTAGCCGACCGCCCGGCCCGAGCCGGCGGCGTAGACGTACCACCGCGCCCGCTCGCCGAAGGCCTCCTCGCCCTCGGGGACCAGCCGGTCGAGATCCCGGCCGATGCGCAGGGTGGCCCCGGCTTCGGTCACCTGGCCCCGACTGCCCACGCCGACGCCGAGATGCGGCGTCAGGGTGACGTCCAGCCCGTCGCCGGTCTGACCCAGGGTCTCGGTCCAGCCGCGGGTGTAGGTCAGGTCGTAGTGCTCGGCGTCATACGAGGCGGCGTCCAGCGGCCCCGGCGGCAGGGGCGAGCCGTCGGCCCGCCGCACGCGGCCCTCGGTGCGCAGCCGCAGCCGGTCGCGGTACTCCCCGCCCTCGTACCAGATCTCGCGATTGTCGGCCGCCCAGGTCGAGGACAGGTTGCGGGCCGGGTCGTAGCCTGACCAGTCGCCGGCGGGCTCAAACCCCTGCGCGCCGGCCTCGAAACGGGCGTCGCGGTCGATGCGGGTGAGCAGGTCGGAGACGGTGGCCGGGCGCTCGTGCTCGACCCGCCACGGATCGGCGATGGCCTGCTGCGGCGTCGGCGGAGTCAGGGCCAGGGCCGGCGCCGCAAGGGCCGCCGCCATTCCCACTCCCGCACTGAACGCCGTCAGACGCATCAACGGTCCCCTCGTCCGTTAACGCCCCGAGCCTGCATGAACTTCGCCCGAACGCCAACTGACTTTGCTGATGACCGACGAACGCCGTCCGCGATGTGGCGGTTCCGCCTCAGCCCCAGGCGCGGAAATGCTTGCTCAGCTTCAGGCCCTGGCTCTGATAGTGGCTGCCGCCCTCGCCATACAGCCGCGACGGCCGCTCGGTCAGGGGCTCGTAGACCAGCCGCGCCACGATCTGGCCGTGCTCAAGCAGGAAGGGCGTGTCGTGGGTGCGCACTTCCAGCACCCCCTTGGAGCCCGCCCCGTGGGCCTCGTCGGTGCCGAAGCCAGGGTCGAAGAAGCCGGCGTAGTGCACCCGGAACTCGCCCACCGAGGGGTCGATCGGCGTCATCTCGGCCGCCTGCATGACCGGGATCTCGACCGCCTCGTTCGACGCGAGGATGTAGAATTCGCCCGGGTCGAGCAGCAGTTCGCCGCGCCGCACCGGCAGCGGCTCCCAGAAGTCGCGCGGATCGTGGCCGTCGATGCGGTCGAGATCGACCACCCCCGCGTGACGCCGTCCGCGATAGCCGACGATGGTCCCGTCCGCCCCCTCCAGATCCACGCCGACGCTGCGCGTCTCCAGCTTGGGCGGCTCGCCGGCCTTCAGCCGCAGCTGGTTCAGCCGCGTCCCCGGCCGCACCAGGATGGAGAAGGTCTGCGGTGCGATCTCCAGGTACAGCGGTCCGTCATAGCCCTCGTCGACGTCGTCGAAACTGGCCCCGCGGTCGGTCAGCAGCCGCACGAAGACGTCGACCCGCCCGGTCGAACTCTTCGGATTGGCCCGCGCGATCAGCCCCTTGGGCAGGGCCAGCCGCTCCTGCAGCCGGGCGATGTAGACGCAGCCCTTCTCCATCACATAGCCGGCCGACAGGTCGATCGGATGCATGACCACGTCGGCGATGCGGTCCTCGACCTTGCGCGCGCCGGGCAGGAAGGAGGCCCGCACCCGCCAGGCCCGGTCCGACAGACGCAGGTCGAGACTGGCGGGCTGCACCTGGTCGGCGTCGAACGGCGTTTCGGAGGCGATGGCGCCGCCGGCGATCAGCGCCTCGATGGACTGCGACGGCAGGATGCCGGGAACGGGGGACGAAAAGCTCTGCATCGTCTCCGCTTACACGATTCCGCGCCCCGTCTCTCGTGCGGTCTCGCCTGCTGCGCCGCTTGACCTGCCGCCCCGCTGCGCGACGATGGCGGCATGCACGACACGCCCGCCTATGAAGCCGAGACCGAAGGCGTCCTGGTTCGCGTCCGCCCCAGCTATCTGGCCGGACAGTCCGATCCCGACGGCGGGCGCTGGGTCTGGGCCTACCAGGTGGAGATCGTCAATCTGACCTCCGTGCCGGTGCAGTTGATGGCCCGTCGCTGGGTCATCACCGACGGCCAGGGCCGGGTCGAGGAGGTGCGCGGCGCCGGGGTGGTCGGGGAACAGCCTGTGATCAAGCCGGGCGACAGCTATTCCTACGCGTCGGGCTGTCCGCTCGGCACCCCGACCGGCTCGATGGTCGGCGGCTATTACATGACGGACCTGTCGACCGGCCGCGCGTTCGAGGCCGCCATCCCCGCCTTCAGCCTCGACGTGCCGGGTGAGCGGCGCGTGCTGAATTGAGGAGCCCACATGACCAAGGCCCTGCCTGACGGAACCGAGGCCGCGCGCCCGTTCCTGCCGACCCGCGACTTCGACGCCAGTCGCGCCTTCTATCAGGCCCTGGGCTTCGAGATGTTGCTCGACGGCGACGTGGCCATCTTCCGGGCCGGGGCGGCCGGGCATGGCTTCATTCTACAGCGCTACTATCAAAAAGACTGGGCTGAAAACTCGATGCTTCAGCTCATGGTCGACGACCTCGACGCCTGGTGGGCCCATATCCAGACGCTGGACCTTCCGGGCCGGTTCGGGGTGCAGCCGCCCAAGGCGCCTGCGCTTCAGCCCTGGGGGCTTCGCGTCGCCTATCTCTTCGACCCGGCCGGGGTCCTCTGGCACGTCTGCCAGCGTCGGGCGGGCGTCGCATGGGACTGAAGTCGGGGGTGAGGGGGCTGCGTCAACCCGGAGAACCGCAGCCCCGCCCCGGGCTCACCGCCGCCGACGGGGGCGGCGGGAGACGGACGGCGGCCCCTCTAGGGGCCATTCGTGACAGCCGTATGGCTGAAAAGGGCGACGCGGTGCGCTCAAGCAGCGAGCGACCGCGGCGCGAGCGTTAGCGCCCTGCTTTAGATGTACCGGCGAAGGCTGCGGGCCAGTTCGGCGGCGCCGTCCTTGCCGCCCTTCTTGACCTGCGGCTGGTAGGCGACGCGGGCGTGCTCCACGCAGTAAACGCCTTCCGAGGCGCGACGGCCGCAGAAGCTGAACTCGCGCGACGACGGGTCGCCGATCGGCCATTTGCACATGTGGGCGCCCAGGGTCATCACCGTGGCCGTGCCCGGCAGGTCGGGCATCGGCGGCGGCGTCGCCGGCGCGGCCGGGCGCGGCTGAACCGCCTCGATGCGGCGCGGCGCCGACGGGGCCTGGGT
>JAEYUE010000179.1 GCA_023433655.1 Pseudomonadota bacterium
CTTCGACCGGCGTGGCCGGGGCGGTCTCGGCGGTCTCGGCGGTTTCGGCGACCTGGGCGGCGGTCGAGGCCTCGGCGGCTTCGGCGGCGGCCTTGGCGTCGGCGGCGGTCTGCTCGACCGTCTGGTCGACGGCGGCCGGATCAGTGACGCCCGTGGCCTCGGCGGCCTCGCTGGCCGGCTCGGCGGCCTTGTCCTCGGCGTTGTTGTTGCAGGCGGCCAGCGCGAGGGCGGCGGCCGAGGCGGCGATCAGGGCGACGATGCGCATGGGGATATCCTTCGTTCGGGCGGACGACAGTGTCCCGTCGCCCGAGATACCGACGCGGACGCCGCGCCCGCAAGTGAATTTGCCGCAAGCCGGGCAGGTCTCCGCGCAACGAAAAAGGGCCGCCCGCGAGGGCGACCCTTTCCGAACAGGCCCGAAGGCCCGTCTGTCTCAGATATTACTGAGCCGGGGCAGCCGGGGTTTCGGCGGCCGGAGCGGCCGGGGTCTCGGCGGCCGGAGCAGCGGCGTCGGCGGCCGGAGCTTCGGTGGTCATCGCGGCGTCGGCGGCCGGGGCTTCCACGGCGGCTTCGGTGGCGGCGGCGTCAGCGGCCGGAGCTTCTTCGGTCTTCTCGGCGGGCTGGCAGGCGGCCAGGGCCAGGGCGGCGGCCGAAGCGGCGATCAGGGCAACGATGCGCATTGTGTTTCTTCCTTCAGAAGGGTCATACGAGGTCATGAATCCTCGCAGCCCCGAGATAACGGCTTCGTGAGCGGAGACGCAAGCGAAATTCTCACGCGTTCGTGAACGGCGCGTCATCGGGGCGACGTGAAAAGGGGACCGCGGACGGCCCCCTTCCCGGTCCAGCGGATGACCCGGCCTACATCGGCGGCGGAGAGGTGGTCGGCGGGGTCGTCCCGTCCGTCGGCTCCGGCGGCAGGGTCGGCGGCGTTTGCCCCGGCGGGGTGGTCGTGCCGTCCGGATTGACCGTGCCGGTGGTGTCGGGCGTCGTGGTCGGTTCCGCGGGCGTCATGGTCGAGTCCGCGGGCGCGGTGGCTGAGGTCTCGGCGCCCGTCGCCGCGGCGTCCGGGGCGGTCTCGTCGGCGGCCGGCGTGCAGGCCGCAAGAGCCAGGGCTCCCGCGGCGGCGGTGAACATCATCAGCTTCATGGCGTCATTCCTCCGGACGATCGCCGGGCGGGACAGCCGCCCGCATGCACGATCGATTCCGGGGTAACCGGCCGGACGCCCCGCTGTTCCCGCGCGCGTGATCGCAGGTGAGGCGGCGTGAGGCGCCCGTGAGCCGGGTCAGGCCTCGGCCGGCGCGCCCTGCAGCGATTCCTCCATCTCGAGGAAGGAAGGCTGGGCCGACGAAGGGATGTCGCCGCGGCCGATCTCGACCGAGATCTGCGCCGCGTTGCCATGCAGGTGGGCGACCAGGACGGACTGGATGATCTTGTAGAAGGCGCCGTCGCCGTCGACGATGTCCTTCAGCCGCACCGCCATCGGCCCGACCAGGCCGTAGGCGAGGAAGACGCCGAGGAAGGTCCCGACCAAGGCACCGCCGATCATGCCGCCGAGGATCTCCGGCGGCTCGGTGATCGAGCCCATGGTCTTGATCACCCCCAGCACCGCCGCGACGATGCCCAGCGCCGGCAGGCCGTCGGCCATGGTCTGCAGGGCGTGGGCCCCGGCCAGGCCTTCGTGGTGGTGCTTCTCCAGCTGCTTCTCCATGGCGTCCTCGATCTGGTGCGGATCCTCGAGGTTCATGGTCATCATCCGCAGGGTGTCGCAGATGAAGTCGGTGGCGAAGTGGTCCTTCAGGATCTTGGGATACTTCTGGAAGATGGCGCTCTCGGCCGGCTTCTCTATGTGGCTCTCCAGGGCGATGACGCCCTTGGACTTCATCGTCTTGGTCAGCTGGAACAGCAGCGAGAGCAGGTCCTTGTAGTCCTGCTTCTTCCACTTGTTGCCGGCGAACACCTTGGCGAAGCCGCCGAGCGTGGCCTTGATCGTCGTGACGCTGTTGCCGATCAGGAAGGCGGCCACCCCGGCGCCGAGAATGGCCATCAGTTCATAGGGCAGGGAGTGGAGGATGACCTCCATCTTGCCGCCGGCAAGGATGTAGCTGCCGAACACCATGCCGAACAGCAGGACGATGCCGATGATCTGGAACATGAATTGACGGGAGTCCTGACGCGAGAGGCGTCAAACATCGCCGTTAATCATTAAGGGGCGGTTGCGAACGCCGCTCGTCAGAGCCGCGTGTCCCCGCTCAGGATGGAGGCGCGCGCGGCCTCCGTCAGCTTCGTGTATCCGCTCTTGCCGCCGCGGACGTACAGCGGGCCGTCGACCTGTTCCGGATCGAAGCCCTGGGTGACGAGGTCGACCTTGCGGTATTTGAAGGTGCCGGTGGTGTCGGCGGACTTGATCAGGCGCACGAAGACCGGGCGTGCGTAGATCGGCAGTTCCTGGTCGACCCAGTCGGCGAAAGCCCGGGCGCCGAACTTGCCGTCCACGACCAGGGCGACCATCCCCGCCTTGCCGTCATGTCCCGGGACGGGCACGCCATAGGCGATCACCTCCCGGACGCCCGGCGCGTCGGCCAGTCGCTGCTCAACTTCGGCCGTCGATACGTTCTCGCCCTTCCAGCGGAAGGTGTCGCCGATCCGGTCGATGAAATAGACGTAGCCCTCGGAGTCCTGCCGCATCAGGTCGCCAGTGCGGAACCAGCGGTCGCCGCGCACGAAGACGTCGCGCAGGATTTTCTTCTCCGAGGCGGCCTTGTCGGCGTAGCCGGAGAAGGCGTGGCGGGTGTCGTCGCCGATGCGGCCAATGGCCTCGCCCACCTCGCCGGCCTTCGCCAGCTGGCACAGGCCGTCCGGGCCGCGCACCGGTTCCTCGGTGTCGATGTCGAAGCGAACGAGGCGGAAGTTGATCTGCTTCTTCAGGAAGCCCGGCGCCCGGCCGATGGCCCCCGGCTTGCCGTCGAAATTGAACAGCGAGACGTTGCCCTCGGTCGAGCCGTAGAATTCGAGGATGTCCGG
This sequence comes from Pseudomonadota bacterium, assembly GCA_023433655.1. Lineage (GTDB taxonomy): Bacteria > Pseudomonadota > Alphaproteobacteria > Caulobacterales > Caulobacteraceae > Brevundimonas. The sequence goes on from JAEYUE010000179.1 coordinate 3,024, forward strand.
GATGGCGAACCGTTTCTGGAACTCGGTCCAGACATCGGGCCGCAGGCCGTTGCCGAAGGCGAGCCGCAACTTGTGGGCCCGTTCCTCAGGGTTCTCCGGGCAGTTGACCAGGTAGCGGCACAGCTCGCCGATGTAGACGAACAGGGTCGCACCGGTCGCCTTGACGTCCGGCCAGAAATTTGTGGCCGAGAAGCGCTTGCGCAGCACCAGCCGGCCGCCATTCAGCAGCGCCGGCCCGATCCCCACCAGTCCGCCGGTCGAATGGTAGAGAGGCAGGACATTGAAGGTGACGTCCTTGTCGGTCGCCGCCGTCGCGCCCGCGAAGGCGCGCATGTAGGTCCGGGCCCGGGCGTGGGTCACCTTGGCCGCCTTGGGCAGGCCGGTCGTGCCCGAGGTGTAGATGTACAGCGCCGTGTCGCGGTTGGTCAGGCCGGCGCGCACCGACCGGGCCGGGCGCACCGAGGAGCCGCCGCGCACCGGCTTGTCGAGGCCGCGCCGCTCGTCCGCCTCGTCGGCGTCCACCAACCCCAGCACCCAGAGCATCAGGTTGCGCCCCACCAGCGGACGGGCGTCCTCGACCCTGCCCCAGCAGTCGGCGTCGGTGACCACCTGGGAGGCGTTCGAGATGGTCAGGCAATGGGCCAGGGCGTGGCCGGTCAGGTTGGTGTTGATCAGGGCGGTGGCCACGCCGACCTTGGAGAAGCCCAACCAGGCGGCGATGTACTCGGCCCGGATGAGCATCACCAGGGCGATGGTGTCTCCACGCTTCAGCCGCCGGCTCTGGGCCCAGTGGCCGAAGCGGTTGGCCATGGCGTCCAGGTCCCGGTAGGTGTGCGCCCCGCGATCGTCCTGGATGGCGACATGGTCGGGGAAGCGATCGACCGCCTCTTCCCAGTCGTCACAGACCAGGTCGATGCTGTCGAGGTCGATGGGCTTGATGCGCTTGAGCAGTCGGCGCAGTCCCTTCGCGAACCGCATGTCGCGCCGGATGTTCGCCACCAGCCCCATCGTTCCATCCACTCCGCCGAAAGTCCGCTGTCCTTCCGGTGATGGACAAGCGGCCGGTCCGGGTCAACCGGCGGGAGAATCCGACGGGCCGTATTAGGGAGGCGCGGGGCGCTTTTACCTGCCGCGTGGCGCCGAAGCGGCGGTAACGCAGCGTCAAGTCTGGCGGCCGCCGGGTTGCAGGACTCTCTCATCCGAATGGCTGGCCGAAGTATTCGTGCGCCACAAAACCGAACGACTGAAGACGAAACTGTGACCTTGGCGGTATTTCTTCGGGGCTATATCGGATTCTGTGGAACCGTGATCCGGGAATGAGGTTCAGCCCCCACTGAATTGGAGGAACACTCATGTCCGTAACCTATCCCCACGACCGGCCCATGCTCCACGATGATCGGCTGGACCACGCCCGCGAGGAGCCGTACGTCCCTGTTTACGCCCGCACCCGCGGCGCGCGGAGCCGCAAGAGCGGCGTGAAGACCTGGATGATCCTCGCCCCCATCGGGGTGCTGGTTCTCGGCGGCGCCGCGGCGGCCCTGATGATGGGCGGCGGGGACGAACAGCCGGCCGCCCCGGTGCTGGAGCCGGCCGCCACCGCCCCCGTTCTGCCGGCCGCTCCGCTCGCCGCCGAAACCGCCTCGATCGAGGTCGCCCCGATCGACGCCGCGCCTGTCGAGGCCGCTCCGGCGCCTGTCGCCCGCCGCCAGTCTGCACCCGCGCCGGCCCGCCGGGCCGCTGCTCCGGCGCGCGAGACCGCCC
>JAEYUE010000195.1 GCA_023433655.1 Pseudomonadota bacterium
GCCCCCTGCGGCGCGGCTTGATCAGGAAGGACCAGGTTCCGACGAGGCCGAGGGCGGCGAGGGCGAGGCCGGAGAGGACCGTCGTCCATTCGTAGAGCCAGCCGCCGACCGCGCCGGCGTGGAGCGGATAGATGGCGTTCACGGCCCGCTCGCCGCCCGTCAGCCTCTGGGCGTCGAGGACGCGGACCACCCGGCTTGTGGCCGGATCGATCAGCACGGTGGTGCGGCCGTTCGGGTGCCATTCGCCGGGCTGTTTCAGGCGGATGGAGGCCGGCTTGCCGGGGGCGGCGGGCCAGCTGGCCATGCGCAGGGCGGCGTCGGGGAAGCGCGCCTGGGCGGCGGCGAGGGCGGCCGGCCAGTCGATGTCGCCGGTCCCCACCGCCGGGGGCGGCGGCGGTTCGGGCGCGTTCGGGGCCAGCAGGGCGCGGGCCTGGTCGTGGAACACCATGCCGGCCCCGGTCAGGCAGAAGACCAGCACGGGGACGGCGGTGATCAGGCCGAGGTTGCGGTGGCTGGAGACCAGTTCGCCGCGGCGGGCCGATCGCGGCCACACCCGCAGCCGGGTGGCGCGCCACGCGGGGACCCAGACCACCAGACCGGTCAGGACCAGCAGCACCGCCGCCAGCGCCGCAACCCCGCCGACCAGCTCGCCCGTTTCGCCGGCCAGCAGGTGGTGGTGCAGGTCGAAGACGAAGGCCTCAACCCGGGCCGGGCCGGTCCAGCGGTCCAGAGTGGTTCCGTCGGCGGCGGCGACTCCGAAATCCTTCTCCGCCAGGAACAGCTTGTGCCCGCCCAGCCGCGGGCCGCCGAAGTCGACGGTGCGCAGGTCCGGATGGTCGGCCTCAAGCCGCTCGGCGGCGGCCCCGAGCACGGCCGGGTCGGCGGCGAAGCCCGCCCGCAGCTCGGGGTGTTTGAGCGCGATCCAGTCGTTCTCGAACACCAGCAGCGAGCCGGTCAGGCCGAGCACGATCAACAGCAGGGACAGGATCGCCCCCGCCCAGGCGTGGATCGTGCGGATCGCGCCCAGCACCGGCTCAGAAGCTCCGCGTCAGGGTCAGGGTCGCCGTCCGCCCGCGACCCGCGAAATAGCGCAGGTTGTCGGTCGGTCCCTGGGTGTCGGAGAAGTAGGAGACGTACTGCTCGTCGAGCAGGTTCTGGACCCCCAGCGACACCGTGCCGAAGTCGGCGCTGTAGCGGACGAGGGCGTCGACCAGGGCGTAGCCCTCGAAATCGTTCCGGGGGTCCTCGCCCTCGAAGCCGCGCGACAGGAAGTTCTGGGCCTGAAGGCGCAGGGCCAGCGGGCCGGCCTCGTACTCGCCCCACAGCAGCACGCGATCCGGCGAGATGTTGGCGCCGTCGAGGTCGCGGTTGATCGGCCCCCCGTCGACGCTGGCGCTGCGGCCGTCGAGGGCGGCGAAGCTGCCGCCGAGGGTGAAGGCGTCGGTGGCGCGCCACTGGCCCTTCAGCTCGAGGCCGTCGATGCGCGTGGCCCGGCGCTCCACCTCGAGGTCGCCCGAGGGACGGCGCACGTACAGGGCCCCGCGGTCGGCCTCGGAGCGGAAGACGGCGGCGGACAGCTCCAGCCGCTCGCCGCGGTACTCGATCCCGACCTCGGTGTTGTCGGTGACCACCGGCTCGAGGTCGAGGAAGTCGTCGACGTCCTCGTTCGGCGTGCTGATCGCGCGCAGCACCCGGCCGACGTCCGGCATGGAGAAGCCCTGGGCGAAGGAGCCGTAGACCAGCAGGTCCGGGCGCACCTCGAAGGCGGCCCCGAGGTTGAACAGCGTCTCCTCGAAGCCCGGCTCGCCGCCGGCGACCGTCTGCGGGCCATAGAAGTAGAGGGTCTCGAAGTCGTCGACCTTCAGTTTCGCCGAGTCGTGGCGCACGCCCGCTGACAGGCTCAGGCGATCGGCCAGCAGCGACTGGTTCAGCTGAAGGAAGGGCGACAGGCTCTCATAGGCCGTCTCCGGCACCCAGTTGCGCCCGGTCAGCACCAGTTCCTGCCAGGTCTCGTCGCGCAGACCGTCGAGGCCGACCAGGGCCTTAAGCCCGGCCATGCCGGGCACGTCGCCCTGCCAGTCGACCTTGAAGCCCAGTTTCTCGGAGTTGTTGGCCGACTGGTCGAACAGCGTCCCGACCGGGGCGATGGCCGGGTCCTGGAAGGAGGCGAAGCGACCGCCGCCGAAGACGCCGGCATAGTCGTGGGCGAAGACCTGGGCCCGCAGCACGCCGCCGAACAGGCCGCGATCGGTGTAGGTCAGGGCCGCCGAGGTCACCTCGTTGGACGGCTGGAAGCCCTCCGGAGCGCCTCGCACCGCGCTGGTCGGCAGGCCCGTGGCCCGGTTGCCCGCCACGGTGACGTAGTCGCCGTCGCCCTCGAGCTCGAAGCGGTTGATCCAGCCCTCCAGCCGGCGCTCGTCGCCGAGGTCCCAGCCGGCGCGGGCGAACAGCGACAGGGCCTGCGAATCCTGGACCTCGCCCTGGGCGCCGTCGAAGCCGATGCGCCGGCCCTCGGCGTCGTAGAAGGCGCCGCGCGTCTCGAACGCCGCGCCGAGGGTCAAGTCGAAGGTCCCGAGATCCCGGCCGCCGATGGCCGCCAGCTTGTAGCCGACGCCGTCGCCCTGGATCTCGTCGTCGGTGGTGACCTGGGCCATCAGCCGACCGCTCAGACCCGCGTTTTCGGAGGGCTTGCGGGCGGTGACGTAGTTGACCACGCCGCCCGTCGCGCCGACGCCCTGGATGGCGTTGGAGCCGAAGATCACCTCGACCCGGTCGATGAAGAAGGGATCGATGGTGTAGCCGTCGCGGCTGTCGTCGCGCAGCGGGGTCGACTGCGGCACGCCGTCGACCAGATAGAGCGGCGAGCGGCCGCGCAGGCTCTCGCCGAAGCCGGACAGCTTCTGCCGGGTCGGGGAGAAGGACGGCACGAGGGCGGCGACGGTCTCGACCGCCGAGGCGCCGAGCGCGGTCTGCTGTTCGATCTCCGCCGCGCCGATGACCTCCACCGTGTTGGGCATGGCCGAGCGCGGCAGCTGTGTGCGGGCGGCGGTGACGATCACCTCGTCGAGTGTGGCGGGATCGGCCTCCTGGGCCAGAACGGGCGCCGCGGCGGCGAGGGACAGGAGCGAGACGGACAGCAGCAGACGCGGGGACAAGGGGACGGACCTTGGCTGGAGAAGGACAGGGCGCTCCTCCACCACGTCTGATCTTGCAAGTCAATCGCAGTCGCATTCTCAGTCGGGTCAAAAAAGAAC
>JAEYUE010000261.1 GCA_023433655.1 Pseudomonadota bacterium
GTCCTGGGCCTCGCCGGCGGCGGCGGCCAGATCGGCGGCGCGGGCGGCCAGCGCCGCCTCGGCCTCGCGCAACTGGGTCTGGGCCAGGTCGGAGGCGTCGACCACCATGCGCGACTGACGCTCCACCGCGTCGATCACCCCGGCCGCCTGGCTGTCCAGCTGGACGCCCAGCGTCTGCATCTGGTCGCGTTCCTGGCCGAGCTGTTCGGCCAGCCGCCGCGCCGTCCGCCCGGCCGTCTCGGCGGCCTCGTTCAGGCGCGCCGTTTCCTGCGCGAGGGCCTCGCGCAACAGGGTCATGTCGTGGCGGGCCCGCTCGGCGGCCAGCGAGGCCTGGTCGATGTCGTTGCGCAGGGCGTTCAGCACCTCGCCGGTCTGCTGCGCCGCCAGAGCGGTCGGCGCGACCAGGGCCTCGGACAGGCCGCGCGCGCGGCGCGTCTCGGCCGCCAGTCCGGCACCCTGGCGCACGGCATGGGCCAGCATGATCGCCAGGCCGGCGGGGGCGAGGGCGATCAGCGCATAGACGGCCAGCCGCAGCGGCTCCAGTTCGGCCGCGCCCGAGCCGACTTCCCAGGCCAGCCAGGCCGCCACTCCGCCCACCCACAGTGCGGCTGCGACGCCGGCCAGCACATAGGCGTGGCGTCCGGTGGGCGCGGACTCGGCGCGGCGGACGGTGGCGACAGGGGCCGGGGGCGCCTCATAGGCGACGGGCGGGGCGTCGGCGGAGCGGGTCAGCTCGGGAGCCGCCGGGGCCTCCGCCTGAGCCCGCGCCGCCGCTTCGGCCCGGGCTCTCTCTTCGGCCTGACGCTGTTCTTCCGCCAACCGTCGCCGGCGGCGTTCCGACATCGGCCGTTCCAGTTCGACTTCGGGCGCCGGTTCCGGGGCGGACCCCGGCTCCGGCGCGGCTGCAGCCTCCGCCGCCTCCGCTTCCGGTTCGGGATCGGTCAGGTTCAGCGGCGGCCGGGAGCGGGACTTCATGAGGCGGCGATCTCGTCAGGATGCGACGTCGCGCAGCCGGGGCGCGCGACCCGGCGGAACCCTAGCGGCTCAATCGCGGCGCGCAAAGGCGAGGGGCGGCAGAATCCGCCGGGGTCAGCACTCCCGCCGCGGCGGGGCTGCGGCGATGATGGCGGCGGCCGGGGCGTCGCCGCAGTCGCGGACCCGGTGCACCTCGCGCTCGGACTTCTTCGGCGTGTCGACCTGCAGGCCGAACTGGGACAGCGCCGCTGCCGCGAGCAGGGCGATGAAGCCGATGATCATCTCGATCAGCGCCTGCATCGCCGACCTCCCGTCCGAATGAACCGATGTATATGCCCTGAAAACCGCGTTCGGGCAATCCACGCCCCATTGACGACGGGCGAAATCACATGGAACGGAACGGGTCGGCGCGCGTCCTGTAGAGCTTGGCGCGCATGCCGCCGTCACGCGATTCGGTCAGGCTGCACCCATGACACCCCCGGCGGACGATCAGAACGCTTCCTGGCTGGCGCCCGGACGCAATTGCTGGCGGGTCGAAACCGCCGGCCGCTTCGCTGTGCTGATGGAGAACGCCGCCTATTTCGAGGCCCTGCGTTCCGCGCTCGAAAAGGCGCAGCGTTCGGTCGTGGTGCTGGGCTGGCAGTTCGATCCCCGGACCCGGCTGGATCCCGAGACGCTTCCCGACGATCATCACGCCCAGATCGGCCATCAGCTGCGCATGATGGTCAAGACCCGGCCCGAGCTCGACGTGCGGCTGCTGATCTGGAAATCGCCGCTGGTCATCGCCGCCTCGCAAGGCTTCTTCCCCCATCGCGCGCTCAGCTGGTTCCGCAAGCGGATGGTCGAGCTTCGCCTCGACCGGGCGGGCCCGCCGGGCGCCTGCCACCATCAGAAGGTGGTTATCATCGACGACGCCGTGGCTTTCTGCGGCGGCGGCGACATCTCGACCGACCGCTGGGATTCCAGCGAGCACCTCGACGGCGACCCGCGCCGCTGCCAGCCGTCCGGCCTGATCCCGGCGCCGCGGCACGAGGTCATGTCGGTGATGGACGGCGCGGCGGCCCGCGCGCTTGGCGACCTCGCGCGCGAGCGCTGGTTCCGGGCGACCGGCGAGCGCACCGTTCCCGCCGAGGGCGGGGGCGACCCCTGGCCGGACGGGGTCGAGCCGGACATGCTGGACGTCCCCGTCGCCGTCGCCCGCACCGAGCCGGCCTGGAAGACGCGCGCCGAAGTCCGCGAGAACGAGACCCTGCACCTCGAGGCCATCCGGCGCGCCCGTCGGCTGATCTACCTCGAGAACCAGTATTTCACCTCGCCCCGCATCGCCGCCGCCCTCGCGGAACGGCTGGCCGAGCCTGACAGCCCCGAGGTGGTGCTGGTCACCACCGCCGAGAGCCCCAGCTGGTTCGACCAGATGACCATGGACACCGCCCGGTCCGAGGTGCTGTTTCGTCTCGAACAGGCGGACTGCAACAACCGCTTCTTCGCCTTCGCCCCCCACACGGCGGGCGGCGAGAGGATCATCGTCCACGCCAAGGTGTCGATCTACGACGACGAGGTGCTGCGCATCGGTTCGACCAACCTGAACAATCGCTCCTTCGGCTTCGACACCGAATGCGACATCGCCGCTGCGCCGTCCACGGAGGCGGGCCGGGAGGCGATCCGGGATTTTCGCCAGCGCACCATCGGCCACTGGATCGGCGTCAACGCCGACGAATTCGCCGCCGCCGAGGCCGTGGTGGGCTCCGTCGGGGAAGCCATCCAGCGTTTCGACACCGGCCGTATGCACCTCCTCGGGGCCCGCCGGCCCTCGGCCGTCGAGCAGTTCATCGCCGAGTTCCAGCTCGGCGACCCGGTGTCGCCGGCCGACGCCTTCCGTCCCTGGAAGCGCCGCAGCCCGTCGCAGCGCGCCCGGCCGCCATTGCTCAGGTCCTGATTTCGAAGTCGACGACCAGCGGCAGGTGATCCGAGGCCATGCGGGCGAGGGGCGAGAAGGGCGCCGTCACCGCGGTCACCACCACCTCCGGACTGGTGAAGCAGTGGTCGATGCGGATGGCCGGGAAGCTGGACGGGAAGGTCTTCACCGAGGGCCGCAGCCCCAGATCGCGCTGACAGTCGGACAGACGCCGCGTCAGGGCCTGGTAGGGTCGCGTGATCGAGGTGGCGTTGAAATCGCCGGTCAGGATCGTCGGCCCGACGCAGTCGGGGCGCCCCAGCCAGTCCTCGCCCAGCAGGGCCGCCGCCTGCAGCCGCTGTTCGCGCGGCACCAGCCCCAGGTGGGTGTTAATGACGTTGACCTCGACGCCGTCGAAGTCCACCGCCACCCACAGCGCCCCGCGCGGCTCCAGCCCCGGCACCCCGCGTACGGTCGGCAGCTCGTCCGACTTGACCAGCCGCTCCGGTCGCAGCGTCAGGATGGCGTCCCCGTATTGCTCGGCCTCGACCTGCATCGCCGCATGGAAATGGTAGGTCATCTCCAGCCGGTCGGCGATAGCCTCGGCCTGGTCGACCAGTCCCGTGCGGGCCCGGCCGACATCCAGTTCCTGCAGGCAGACGACGTCCGGCTCGTGCTCGGCGATGACGGCGGCGATCCGCCCGACGTCGAGGCGACGATCGACGCCGACGCACCGATGCACATTGTAGGTCAGCAGGCGGGGCATGAAGTCCTGAAAGACGCGCCGGGTTCGACCGGCCGGGTTCGGGCTAGGCCATTTCCATCAGGAATGCGACCCCTGCGGGGCGCGTTCCGGCCCGGCCTTCAGATCACCACCAGCCGGTCGGCGACCTCGTTCTCGTTCGTGCCGCCCGGCGGGAAATGCGCGGCCAGCACTTCGCCGCACAGCGCCACCGCCGCCTCGAATCCCGCCGCTGCGTCGTCGCGCTTCAGGCCCCGCGCCAGCGCCTCGGCCGCGTCCCCCCAGACGGACTGGTCGACGCGCGCATGGATGCCGGCGTCGGCCACCACCTCGACCTGATGATCCGACAGGGCGGCGAAGATCAGCACGCCGGTGCGCCCCTCGGTGACGTGCAGGCCGTGGGCCAGGAACTGTTGCACGGCGGCATGCCGGGCGCGCGCCCGTCGCACCGCCCGCGGGGTCATCCAGCGGGTCACCGCCGGTATGCGGGTGATCAGATACACGCCCACGAACAGCGCCGCCTGGACGATGGCGTAGGCGCCCAGCGCCTGGCCGGTCGAAACCTCCCGCGCCGCCAGATGGGCCGCCTCCCAGCCGGCGCCGAAGCCCGGAATCCACTGCGCCTGGAAGCCGAACGGGATGAGAGCGAGCGGCAGGATCAGGGCCGCCGCCGCCGCCCAGGCCAGCGAGACATCCCGATAGGACGAGACCTGTCGCGCCAGGACGCAGAAGATCTCGCCGGAGGTCCGCGCCTCGGCCGCGGCGATCGCCGCCGCTATCCGCGCCTGCGATTCCTCTGTCACCCGGATCACCATCCGCCGGACGCGCCCCCTCCGCCGAAACTGCCGCCCCCGCCGCCGAACCCGCCCCCGCCGAAGCCGCCGCCGCCCCATGAGGACCGGCCGCCGCGTCCGCTGTTGCGCAGGGCTTCCGAAGCCGCCCAGATCAGGATGGGCGCCACGCCCGAGCCGCCGCGCCGCCGCTGGCCGCGACCCGCCACTGCGCCGATCATGCTGGCGAAGAACAGGAAGAAGATCACCGCGATCAGGATCAGCGGCCCTACCGGCACGTCGGCCTTGGGGCTATCCGCCGCCGCCGCCCGCGCCTGGGCCTCGGCGGGGTCGAGGCGCAACTGGGTCTCGATCGCCGCGACGCCCTGTTCGATGCCGCGCTCGAAATAGCCTTCACGGAAGGCGGGCAGGATGTCGTTATGGATGATCAGGGCCGACAGCCCGTCGGTCAGGATCGGTTCCAGGCCATAGCCGACCTCGATCCGGACCTTGCGCTCCTGCGGCGCGACGATCAGCAGCACGCCGTTGTCGGTCTCCGCCTGGCCGATTCCCCACGCCCGGCCGAGGCGATAGCCGTAGTCCTCGATCTCCAGGCCCTGCAGGCTGTCCAGGGTGACCACGACCACCTGGTCGCTGGTGTCACGCTCCAGCGCCTCGAGCCGCCCGGTCAGCTCGGCCTCCTTCTCCGGCGTCAGCAGGCCGGCCTGATCGACCACCCGGCCGGACAGCTCCGGAAACCGGACGTCGGAGCCCTGGGCCGCCGCGCCTCCCGTCAGCGCCAGCCAGCCGAAGGCCAGGGCCGCGACCATCAGCGCCGCCAGCCGCATTCTCGCGCCGGAAGAGGGCAGGGTCACTGCGCCGGCGGGGCCGCGCCGGGCGTCGTCGGGGCGGCGGTCCCGCCC
>JAEYUE010000072.1 GCA_023433655.1 Pseudomonadota bacterium
CCGGCGTCGACGAAGGCCTCGGCCGTGGTCACGGCGCTGGCGCCGTAGGCGGCCGCGACGCCCTCGGCGGTCACCGGGTCGGGATCGAAGACGTGGGTGAGTTCGAGATCGCGGATATCGGTCAGCACCCGGGCGTGATTGCGCCCCATCACGCCGGCGCCGGCGACGCCGAACTTGAGGACAGGCTGGTGCTGGGTCATCGACTCAGGCCCCGAACGACGCCACAGCGGCGATGATGCGGTCCTGCGTCGCCTCGTCGAGGTCAGCGTGCATCGGCAGGCTGATGACCCGGTCCTTGAGCCGCTCGGTCACCGGCAGACCGCCGGCGCCGCGCGGATAGGCCTCGTAGGCCGGCTGCAGGTGGAGCGGGATCGGATAGTAGACCGCGGTCGGCACGCCCTGGGCCTTCAGGTGCGCCGCCAGACCGTCGCGGTCGTCGTGCTCGATGGTGTACTGGGCCCAGTTGGAGACATTGCCGGCGGGCACGTCCGGCACCACCGCCACGTGCGGACGGAGGCCTTCGTTGTAGCGGGCGGCGATGCGGTTGCGCCACTCGATCTCCTGACCGAAGACTTTCAGCTTCTCGATCAGCACCGCCGCCTGGATGGTGTCCAGCCGGCTGTTCAGGCCGATGCGCATGTTCAGATATTTGGGATCGTGGTCGAAGCTGCGGCCCTCCAGATCCGCCGGCACCGCCTTCCCGTGCACGCGGAGCGAGTCGATCAGCTGGGCGAGGTCGTCGTCATTGGTCAGCACCGCCCCGCCGTCGCCGTAACAGCCGAGCGGCTTGGCCGGGAAGAAGCTGGTGGTGGTGATGTCGGCCCACTCCAGCGGATGCTTGCCGTCGATGGTGCAGCCGAAGCCCTGGGCCGAATCGGCGATCAGCTTCATGCCGTAGCGGTCGCAGATCGCCTTGATCGCCGGATAGTCGGCCGGCTGGCCGAACAGGTCGACGGCGATGACCACGCGCGGCTTGAGCCTGCCCTCCTTGAGCACGCCCTCGACCGCCGCCTCGAGCGACGCCGGATCCATGTTGTAGGTCTTCGGATCGACGTCGACGAAGACCGGAACGGCGTGGAACCATGGCACGATCTCGGCCGTGGCGGCGAAGGTGAAGCTGGGCACGAACACGGCGTCGCCGTGGCCGATGTCCCAGGCCATCAGCGGCAGCGCCAGGGCGGCGGTGCCGTTGGCGCAGCCCAGCGCATGTTTCGCCTTGCCGAAGGCGGCGAGGTCCTGCTCGAACCGGCGCACCTGCGGGCCCATGACCCAGGCGCCGCCGACCACGGCCTCCTGCACGGCGGCCTCGATGGCGCCGTTCAGCCGAAGCCGCTGGGCCTGCAGGTCGATAAAGGGGAGGGTCATGCGGAGGTCTCCGAAAGTGCGCGAACGCCGACCGCCCGGAAGACAACGTCCGGCCGTCGCGCGGGCTCCCTACCAAATCGGCGGGGCCAGCGCCAAACCCGCACGGGTCACTTCCCGTGACGGCTTGCAACGAACCTGTGCGGCGCCGTATGCCCGGCCATCATGACATCCGGCGTTCCCGCCGTCTTCCTCGACCGCGACGGCGTGCTGATCGAGGATTCCGGCTACCCTCATCTGGAAGACCACCTGCGCTTCATCCCGGGCGCCTGCGAGGCTGTGCGCCGCCTGAACGCCCTCGGCTATCTGTGCGTGGTGGTGACCAACCAGTCGGGCGTGGCGCGGGGCCTGTTCAGCGAAGACCAGATGAAGGCCTTCAACTCCCTGCTGGTGCGGCGCATGGCGGCGAAGCAGGCGGTGATCGGCGGGGTCTACGCCTGCCCCTTCCACGCCGACGCCCTCGACGAGCGCTATCGCCACCCGGACCATCCGGACCGCAAGCCCAACCCCGGCATGATCCTGCGCGCCATCGAGGATCTGCGCATCGATCCGGCCCGGTCGTTCCTGATCGGCGACCAGGATACCGATCTGGAGGCCGCGCGCCGCGCCGGGATTCCGGGTTTCCGCTTCGAGGGCGGCGACCTCGACCGGTTCGTCCTCGACCTGCTCGGCCATTGAAGTAATTCTCCTGCCGATGAATAACTTCGGCGTCGCCCGCCGGAGCCCCTGATGACCCAGACCTGGAACGAACGCCGCTGGACCAGCCCCGACGGGCTGAGCCTGTTCGCGCGGGACTATGCGGCGGCGCCCGGTCCGGCGAAGCTGCCGGTGATCGCCATCCACGGCCTGACCCGCAACTCGGCGGACTTCGGCGCCATAGCGCCGCTGATCGCCCAGAGCGGCCGCCGGGTGCTCGCCGTGGACGTGCGCGGTCGCGGCCTGTCGGATCGCGCCCCCGATCCGATGACCTATCAGCCGCTGAACTACGCCCAGGATGTGCTGGCTCTGATGGAGCAGGCCGGGATCGCCCGCGCCGTCTTCCTCGGCACCTCGATGGGCGGGCTGATCACCATGGCGCTTGCGGCCATCCGCTCGAAGGTCATCGCCGCGGCGATCATCAACGACGTCGGCCCCGAGGTGGCGAAGGAAGGCCTCGCCCGCATCGCCGCCTATTCAGGCCAGCCGGTCGACACCCCGTCCTGGGCCGAGGCCGCCGCCTATGTGAAGCAGCACAACGCCGTCGCCTTCCCTCACTACACCGACGCCGATTGGGACGCCTTCGCCCGGCGGGTGTTCCGCGTCGGGTCGGAGGGCTCGCCGGAACTGGACTACGACCCCGACATCGCCGTGCCGATCAAGGCGGCGGGGGCGAAGGCCCTGGTCCCCAACCTGTGGCCGATGTTCAGCCGCCTGACGAAGGCCCGCCCGGTTCTGCTGGTGCGCGGCGAGACCTCCGACCTGCTCAGCCCGGCCATCGCCGCGAAGATGCGGAAGCGCGCTCCGAAGATGGACTTCGTCGAGGTGCCCGGCGTCGGCCACGCCCCCATGCTCGACGAGCCCGAGGCCAAGGCGGCGATCTTCCCGTTCCTGGGGGAGCTTCCCTGACTTTCGTCATCCTCCGGCAGGCCGCGCAGCGGCGCAGATCGGGGGACCCAGCGGCGCATGAGCGCGAAACTGTCGGGAGCACCTGTGCTTCAGGGCCAAGGCCGGAGTTTCGCCGCCGTCGCGGCGCCGCTGGGTCCCCCGGTCGCTCCTGCGGAGCACCGGGGGATGACGAAACCATAGGACCTGCTCAGGCCTCCGGCACGTTCGCCTCCAGCTCGTCCAGCCATACCCGCGCCGTGGCGTCCGACGGGGCGCGCCAGTCGCCCCGCGGGCTCAGCGAGCCGCCGGTGACCACCTTGGGCCCGTTCGGCAGGGCCGAGCGCTTGAACTGGGCGGTCTGGAAGAAGCGCACGAGGAATTTGCGCAGCCAGGACTTGATGGTCGCCAGGTCGTATTCGACCTTCTCGTCGTCGGGCGTGCCTGCCGGCCAGTGGCCGCGCGCAGCGTCGCGCCAGGCCTCGTGGCACAGGTACGCGACCTTGGATGGCTTCAGGCCGTAGCGGGTGGTCTGGAACAGGAAGAAGTCGTTCAGCGGATAGGGACCAACGGTCCCCTCGGTCGACTGCAGCTTGCCGTCCGTCGAGGGCACCAGTTCGGGCGAGATCTCCTGGCCGAGGATGGCGCGCAGCACCGGCGTCGCCTCGGCCCCGACCAGTTCGCGGTCGGCCACCCAGCGGATCAGGTGGCGCATCAGCGTCTTCGCCACCCCGCCGTTGACATTGTAGTGGCTCATGTGGTCGCCGACGCCGTAGGTGGCCCAGCCCAGGGCCAGCTCCGACAGATCGCCGGTGCCCAGCACGAAGGCCCCGTTCTGGTTGGCCAGCCGGAACAGGTAGTCGGTGCGCAGCCCGGCCTGGACGTTTTCGAAGGTGATGTCGTGGACCGGCTCGCCCTTCGCGAACGGATGGCCGATGCCCTCCAGCATGGTCATCGCCGTCGGGCGGATGTCGATTTCGGCGCCGGTGATCCCCAGCGCCTTCATCAGCGCCCAGGCGTTTGACTTCGTCCCCTCGGAGGTGGCGAAGCCCGGCATGGTGTAGCCGAGGATGCCGGTCCTCGGCAGGCCGAGCCGGTCGAAGGCGCGGCAGGCGACCAGCAGGGCCTGGGTCGAATCCAGCCCGCCCGAGACGCCGATGACGATCCGCTCGCCGTTGGTCGCCTTCATCCGGCGCATCAGCCCCTGCACCTGGATGTTGAAGGCCTCGTAGCAGTCCTGGTCCAGCCGGGCCGGGTCGTCGGGCACGAAGGGGAAGCGGTCCAGCGGGCGGATCAGCTCGCCGGGCGCGCCGGCGTCGCGGGCCTCGAACAGGACCCGCGCGAAGACGTGGCCGTCGAGTTCGTCGCGGGCGCAATCGGCGAAGGTGCCGTTGCGCAGGCGATCCAGGCCGATGCGCTCGACGTCGACGTCGGCGACCGTGAGGTGGCTCTCCAGCGCGAACCGTTCGCCGCTGGCGAGGCAGGCGCCCAGTTCGTGGATCGTCGCCTGTCCGTCCCATGCCAGATCGGTGGTCGACTCGCCCCAGCCCGAGGCGGCGAAGACATAGGCCCCCATGGCCCGGGCCGACTGGCTGGCGCACAGCAGGGCGCGCTCGTCGGCCTTGCCGATGACGATGTTGGAGGCCGACAGGTTGACCAGGATACGCGCGCCGGACAGGGCCTGACGCGTCGAGGGCGGCAGCGGAGCCCAGTAGTCCTCGCAGATTTCGACGGCGAAGACGAAGCCGGGGCGATTGGCGGCCTCGAACAGCAGGTCGACGCCGAAGGGGACGGGCTCGCCGGCCACAACCAGATCGCCGTCCTCGCTCGACACGTCGCCGCCGGCCGAGAACCAGCGCTTCTCATAGTACTCGCGGTAATTCGGCAGGTAGGTCTTGGGCGTAACGCCCAGGATGCGGCCGTTCCCCAGCACCACGCCGCAGTTGTAGAGCCGGTCGTCCCGGCGCAGCGGGGCGCCGACCACGGCGACCAGACCCGCTTCGTCCGTGGCCTCGGCCAGCCTCGCCAGCTGGCGTTCGACCTCGTCCAGCAGCGCGCCCTGCATGACGAGGTCGTCGATGGCGTAGGCGGACAGGCTGAGCTCGGGGAAGACGAGGAGATCCACCCCCCGCCCCGCCGCCTGTTCGATCAGGGCGAGATGCTCGTCCGCATTGGCGACCGGGTCGGCGGTGTGGACCACCGGCGTGGCGGCGGCGACGCGCACGAAGCCGTGGGCGGTCGGGGAATGGAACGGGTGGGCGTCGGCCAAGGCGCGGTCCTTCCTGCGGTCAAGCTCGTATAGGACCAAAGGCGCGGCTTCGCCACGATTGGCCGTGACCTGCAAACCCCTGGCCGCTAAAGCGGGTTCATGACCGATACGCCGAAAAAGGGCTGGTTCTCGCGCCTGACCGAGGGCCTCAGCCGCTCCTCGAAGCAGATGACCGAGCAGGTCGTCTCCGCCTTCGTCAAGGAGCCGCTCAGCGAACGCGCCCTCGAACAGCTGGAAGAGCATCTGCTGGAGAGCGACCTCGGTCCGGCCGCCGCCGACCGCATCGTCCGGCGCTTCCGCGACCTGCGCTTCTCCGCCGGGGCCGATGAGCGCGAGGTCAAGGAGGCGCTGGCCGAAGCCGTGGCCGCCGAACTGGTCGGGCACGAGGCGAGCTACGAGCCGCTGAACGGCCCTCGCCCCTTCGTCACGCTGTTCGTCGGCGTCAACGGCTCGGGCAAGACCACCACCCTCGGCAAGATCGCCGCCGACCTGACCGGACAGGGCGCCAGGGTGATGATCGTCGCCTGCGACACCTTCCGCGCCGCGGCGCGGGAGCAGCTGAAGGTCTGGGCCGAGCGGGCCGGAGCGACCTTCGAGAGCCGCCGCGACGGCGCCGACCCCGCCGGCCTGGCCTTCGACGCCTACACCCGCGCGAAGGCCGAAGGCTTCGACGTGGTGCTGATCGACACCGCCGGCCGGCTGCAGAACAAGTCCGCCCTGATGGACGAGCTGCTCAAGATCGTTCGGGTGTTGAAGAAGATCGACCCCGAGGCGCCGCACGAGACCCTGCTGGTGCTCGACGCCACCGTCGGGCGCAATGCGCTGGAGCAGGAGAAGATCTTCGGCCGCACCGCCTATGTTTCGGGCGTGGTCATGACGAAGCTGGACGGCACCGCCCGCGGCGGGGTGCTGGTGCCGGTGGCCCAGGCCTCGGACGCCCCGATCAAGCTGATCGGCGTCGGCGAGGGGATCGACGACCTGCAACCGTTCGACGCCCGGGCCTTTTCTCGATCATTGGTGGGGCTGGAGGACTGATCGATGAGCGCGCCTGACGCCCCCGCCGCTCCGCGCAAGGAGTCGAACGTCCGCCAGCTGGTCGATTTCGGCGGCCTGCTGGCCTTCGGCCTCGCCTTCCTGTTCTTCCGCCTGCGCGGGCTGGAAGGGGACGCGGCCCTGGTCAACGCCACCTGGTTCCTCGTCGCCGGTTCGGCGGTCGGGGTGGCGGTCGGCCTGATCGTCGAGAAGCGGCTGGCCCTGCTGCCGCTGCTGGTCGGCGGTTTCGCCCTGGTCTTCGGCCTGCTGACCCTGCTCACGGGCGACGGCCTGTGGGTCAAGCTGAAGGTGACCATCCTCAACGCCAGCCTGGCGGTGGCCCTGCTGGGCGGGCTGTGGCTGGGCAAGCAGCCGCTGCGCGCCCTGCTCGGCGCGGTCATCCCGATCAACGACCGGGCGTGGCGCATCCTGACCTTCCGCTACGGCCTGTTTTTCGCCGCGGTGGCGATCACCAACGAGCTGGTGCGCAGCGAGGCGCTGGTGGCCTGGGCCGCCGGGCGGCTCGGCCGCGGCGACGTCGACCCGGCCGACGTCTGGGTCAGCTTCCGCGGCGTGCTGTGGATCGCCTCGTCGGTGTTTGGCCTGTCGCAGGTGCCGCTGATCCTGCGCAACCTGACCTCGACCGACAAGCCGGTCGACCCGATGGCCCCGGCCGAGCCCGACCGCGCGCCCTGAGCTTTCGTCCGTCGTCAAACCGTAAAGCGCAGCTGCTAACCCTCGGGCGCAACCGAGGGGATACGGTTCGATGGCGAAGACCGACACCCGGCCGACGCGCGGCGGCCTCGCCGCCTCGCCCAGCCACCTGATGCATCGCGTCCTGCAGCTGGCGCTCGACATCTATGCCGAGGAGGCCGGGACGGACGGCCTGACCCAGCGCCAGTTCGCCGTGCTCGAGGCCGTCAGCCGCAAGGCGGGCCTTACCCAGACCGATCTGGTCCGCGCCACCGGCATCGACCGCTCGACCCTCGCCGATCTCGTGGCGCGGATGACGGCGAAGGGGCTGCTGGAGCGGGAACGCTCGGCGCTGGACGCCCGCGCCAAGGCGGTGCGGCTGTCGGCCGGGGGCGAGGCGGCGCTGGCGGCGGCGCGGCCCCGCGTGGAGGCGGCCGACAAGCGGATCATGAGCCTGCTGCCC
>JAEYUE010000080.1 GCA_023433655.1 Pseudomonadota bacterium
CTGTTCCCGGCCCTGACCGCGACCCAGCAGGTCATGACCGTGCTGAAGTACCAGGGCGTGCCCAAGGACGAGGCCCGCCGCCGCGCCATCGCCGCCCTGGAAGAGGTCGGCCTCGGCGCCCGCCTCAACCAGAAGCCCGACTCCCTGTCCGGCGGCGAGAAGCAGCGCATCGCCATCGCCCGCGCCCTGGCCAAGAACCCGGCCCTGCTGTTCGCCGACGAGCCCACTTCGGCGCTCGACGGCGAGAACGGCCAGGTCGTCATCCGCCTGCTGCGCCGGGCCGCCACCGAACACGGCGCCGCCGTCGTCTGCGTGACCCATGACCCGCGCCTCGAGGCCTGGGCCGACCGGGTCATCCATATCGAGGACGGCCGCATCCTCGACGACCAGCGCCGCACCCCCGACCCCAACGCCACCCTCGGCTCGCACTAGACCGTTCCTCAAGGACTTCCGAAAAATGCCCCGCTTCCTCAAGAACAAGTGGCTCTGGATCGGCCTCGTGCTGGTCGTGGTCCTCGTCGCCGGCTTCATGTTCATGCAGCAGGGCGCCGCGGCGAAGAAGGCCGAACAGGAAAAGGCCGCCGCCGAGAAGATCGACAGCCCCTATGCGGCCATCGCCAACGGCAAGGCCGACGTCGAGGGCGGTATCATCCAGGTCGCCGCCCGCCGCGGCGGGGTGGTCAAGGCGGTCTACGTCCAGGAAGGCGACCGCGTCACCGCCGGCCAGATCCTCGCCCGCCAGGAGGACGACGAGCCCCGTCTCGCCCTGCAGCGCGCCCAGGCCGAGGTAGCCCAGGCCGAGAGCCAGCTGCGCGCCATCCAGGTCGACATCAACACCGCGAAGCGCGAGCACGACCGTCTCGCCCGCCTCGTCGAGACCAATTTCGTGGCCGCCGCCCGCATGGACGAGGCCCGCGACCAGATCGCCGCCGCCGAGGCCCGTCTCGCCTCGCAGCAGGCCTCGGTGCAGACCGCCCGCGCCCGCCTCAACGAGGCCGCCTACAACCTGGAACTGACCGTCATCCGCGCCCCGATGGACGGCCGCATCGTGCGCCGCTACGCCAACCCCGGCGCCGGCGCCTCGACCCTGAACGTGTCCAACATGTTCGACCTTGAGCCCGATACCCAGCGCATCGTCCGCGCCGAGATCGTCGAGGCCGACATCCCCAACGTCCGCGAGGGCCAGGAGGTCGAGCTGGTCTCGGAGGTCGATCAGTCCAGGGTCTACGTCGGCCGCGTCCTCCGCCGCGCCCCCCTCTTCGGCGCCCGCAAGCTGGCCTCGGAAGACCCGTCCCAGCGCACCGACGAACGGGTGGTCGAGGTCGTCGTCACCGCCGACAACGCCCCGCTGCTGATCGGCCAGCGCGTGCTGGTCAAGTTCATGAAGCCCGGCGAGAAGGCCGGCGCCCCGCGCGCCGCCGCTTCGGGCGTCACCGCCGACCGCGCCATGCAGGCCCCGAACCGCGGCTAGACGTCTGGCGCTGTCGCCTCGGCCTCGGCGCGCAGCCAGCGGACGACCTGGCGCACGGCGCGGCTCGGGTCGGCTTCGGTGCGGATGGCAGCCAAGGCGCCTCCGTCGGGCGCGAAGCCCCACGGCGCCTGCAGCCGGCCGGCGGCCAGTTCGTCTGCGACCACGATCCACGGCAACACGGCCGCGCCCAGCCCGGCAACGGCGGCGTCAAGTACGAAATGGAGATGCGCCAGGGTGCGGGTCGGTCCCGTCGGTGGGGTCCGGCCGCTGGCCTCCGCCCAGTCGGCCCAGCCCCTCGCATGGGTGCGGGCGGACAGCCGCGTCGCCCGCTCCAGCCCGGTCGTCGCCAAGGCCGGGGCGCACACCAGTCCGATCTGGTTGTCCAACAGGCGATCGACGCCCGACGCCGCGACATCCTCCCGGTCCACCAGTCGCACGGTCAGGTCCACGTCCCGGCGCCGCGTCTCGTCCGGGCCCAGGTCCGTCAGGTGAAGGGCCACCCCGGGATTCCCCGCCTCGAAGCGCGGCAGCCGGGGGATCAGCCACTTCACCGCCAGGCTGGGATGGATGGCGAGGTGGACCTCAGTCGCCTCACTGACGCCCTGCACCGCCGCGGACAGTGCGTCGAAGCCGACGCCCAGTCCGGCCAGCAGGGTCTGACCCCGCGGCGTCAGCCGCAGCCGGTGTCGCGGTCCTTCGAACAGCCGTACGCCCAGGGCCGCCTCCAGCGCCTTCACCTGGCGGCTGATCGCGCTGTGAGTGACGTTCAACTCTGCCGCCGCGCGAGTCGCCGACCCGGTCCGGCCCATGGCCTCGAAGGCCCGCAGAGCGTTCAACGACGGCAGGCCCGGGCGAGATGTGAGATTTTCGAACATCCAAGGCTGGATATGTCGCTTTCGCCGCTGCGGCAAATCCGGCACCGGGCGGCATGTCGCTTCGCCCCCGTCTCGTCGTCCCGGTTCTCGGCCTCGGCCAGATCGTCGCCTTCGCTTCCAGCTACTACCTGCTCGGCGTCCTTGCCGACCCGATGGCCCGCGGACTCGGCCTGCCGCCGGCGCGTCTCTTCGCGGCCCTCTCGGTCGCCCTTCTTATCTCGGCGGCGCTGACCCCGTGGGCCGGGCGCTGGATCGAGCGGCGCGGCGGTCGACGCGTGCTGCTGGCCTCGCACCTCGCCTTCGCTTCGGCGCTCCTGCTCATGGCCGCCGCGCCCCATCCCGTCGTCGCCCTGGCGGGGGTCGCCAGCCTGGGCCTGGGCATGGCCGTCGGCCTCTACGGCACAGCCTTCTCGGTGCTGGTGGAGATCCACGGCGCCGCGGCCCGGCGTCCGATCACCGCCGTCTCCCTGCTCGGCGCCCTCGGCGGCGGGCTCGGCTGGCCGCTGACCCGACTGGCGGTCGAGGCGTGGGACTGGCGCGCCGCCTGCCTGCTATGGGCCGGGCTTCACCTCCTGCTCTGCTTGCCGCTGGTCGCCGCGATCCTGCCGCGCCCCCCGGCGAGCGGCCGGACGGCGGCCCCAGCCAGTGAGCCGATCCGCTGGGACGGCCAGATGATCCGCATCGCCGTCGTCTTCGCCGGCGCCTGGACGGTGGCCACCGCCATGGGCGCCCACCTGCCGCGCCTGCTCGCTGACCTCGGCATGAGCCCGGTCGACGCCGCCTGGGCCGCCGGCCTGATGGCCGCCAGCGCCATCGCCGCGCGTCTGTTCGACCTGGTCGTCCTGCACAGGTCGCATCCGGTGCTTACGGTGCGCGTCGCCTGCTTCCTGCACCCCGCCGGCGCCCTGCTCGCCAGCCTGGGCGGGGCGCGTCTGGCCCCGCTGCTGGCGGTGGGACAGGGTGCGGGGAACGGCCTCCTGTCGGTCGCTTCCGGCGTCCTGCCCCTGCACGTCTTCGGTCCCGACCGCTACGCCGTCCGGCAGGCCATGGTGCTGACCCCGGCCCGCTACCTTCAGGCCGCTGCGCCCGCCGCCTGGGCGCTGGCGATCGACGTCTCGACCGGTCTCGCCCTCGCCCTGTCCAGCGCGGTGTGCCTCGGCATGTGCGCCGTCACACTCGGGCTCCGCCCTAGGTCCCGCTGAACCCCGGCGGGCGCTTCTCCAGCGCCGCGGCCACGCCCTCGGCGTGGTCGTCTGTCAGGTGGGCCAGGGCCTGCATGGCGGCGGTGGCCTCGAGGATCTGGTCGAAGGTCGCGTCGCGGCCCTGGCGCAGCAGGGCCTTGGTCATGCGAAGGGCGTGCGGGGCCTGGCGGGCGATCTCCGCTGCCGTCGCCAGCGCCTCGTCCATCAACTGGTCGGCCGCAACCACCCGGTTGACCAGCCCCCACTCCAGCGCCGTGGCCGCATCCAGCGTCCGGCTGGTGAACAGCATCTCGGCCGCCCGCGCATAGCCGACGTTGCGCGGCATCAGCCACGCCCCGCCGTCGCCCGGCAGGATGCCCAGCTTCAGGAAGGGCACGCCGAACGACGCCGCCCCGGAGGCGATGCGGATGTCGGCCAGGCCGGCGATGTCGCAGCCCAGCCCCATGGCCGGCCCGTTCACCGCCGCGACCAGCGGAACTTCCAGCCCGTACAGCGAGCGCACGATGCGGTGCACGACCCGGCGGTAGCGCTCGCGGATCTCGGCCCCCGAGCCGGCGAACAGGTCACGCTTCTCGCGCATGGCCTTCAGGTCGCCCCCGACCGAGAAGGCCCGCCCGGCCCCGGTGATGACCACGCAGCGCACCGCGGGATCGGCGTTCGCCGCCTCGCAGGCCGCCGCGAAGGCGGCGCCGTCCTCGAGATCGGGCAGGGCGTTCAGCCGCTCGGCCCGCGACAGGGTCCACACCTCGACCGCGCCGCGCCGTTCTGTCTGGATCAGGCTCATGGCCCAGCAGTGCCGCATTCCGCCGCCGGCGACAATTCCCCCGCCGGCCGCAACCCGCTAGTCAGGGCCATGCCCCCGCCCGACCGGCCGCCGCGTTCGATCGCCACCCCCTGCGTCCAGGTGTGCGTCGTCGACGGCGCCTCCGGCCTGTGCCTCGGCTGCTTCCGCACCCTTCCCGAGATCGCTGGCTGGGCGCGACTATCGGACGAGGAGCGGGCAAGGGTGATGGAGGAACTGCCGGAGAGGGGGAGGCAGCAGGCAGCGGGCAGCGCAGCAGGCAGCAGACCTAGCTCGGAGCCCTGAGGCCCTCGCGCTGCTTGACGGCATCTGCCTCGCTCCAACACCTGCCTGCTGCCTGCTGCCTGCTGCCTGCTGCCTGCTGCCTGCTGCCT
>JAEYUE010000116.1 GCA_023433655.1 Pseudomonadota bacterium
TGCCCGACCAGTCGCCGCCGTAGTGCTGGCGCCCGGCCTCGGCGAAGGTCTCGTAGGTGCCCTGAACGATGCCCTGGGTGCCGATGTAGATCCACGAGCCGGCCGTCATCTGGCCGTACATCATCAGACCCTTGCGATCGAGCTCGTGGAAATGCTCCCAGGTGGCCCACTTGGGGACCAGGTTGGAGTTGGCGATCAGCACCCGCGGCGCGTCCGCATGGGTGCGGAACACCCCGACCGGCTTGCCGGACTGGACCAGCAGGGTCTGGTCGGGCTCCAGCGCGCGCAGCTCCGCGACGATGCGGTCGAAGCTCGCCCAGTCGCGCGCCGCCTTGCCGATGCCGCCGTAGACCACGAGGTCCTCGGGCCGCTCGGCCACCTCGGGATCGAGGTTGTTCATCATCATGCGCAGGGCGGCCTCGGCGGCCCAGGTCTTCGCCGTCATCTCCGTTCCGCGCGGGGCGCGGACGACACGGGCGTTCGGGGTCTGTTGAGTCGACATGACGGCCTCTCTACGCTGCCAGGCCATGAACACGGAAGACTCAGAAGCCCTCGGCTGGCGCTCCGTCGCCGACCTCGTCGGCGACCATCCCGATGCGCCCGTGGCGCTCATCGGCGCGGGCGTCAACGAGCGCTCCCTGACCCCCGGCCGTTGCGACCTCGGCCCGAAGGCGCTGCGCGCCGTCCTGCCGCGCTTCTCGACCTATGACGTCGAGACCGGCCGCGACCTGTCCAGCCCCGTTCACGACGCGGGCGATGTGTTCGTGAAGGCCCTGTCGCCGGCCGACGCCTTCGCCCCCATCCGCGACGCCGTCGCCGCCCAGGCCGCCCGACCCCTGACTGTCCTGATCGGCGGCAACAACGCCGTCACCCGGCCCGGCGTCCACGCCCTCGGCCTCGACCGCGTCGGCCTGCTGACCCTCGACGCCCATTTCGACCTGCGCGACACCGACCAGGGGCTGACCAACGGCAATCCTGTGCGCGCCCTGCTCGAGGACGGCCTCGACGGCCGCCGCATCAGCCAGGTCGGCCTCGCCCCCTTCGCCAACACCCGCCGGGCGCACGAGACGGCGAAGGCGGCGGGCATCTCGGTGCGCACCGCCCGCGACTGCCGCGAGCAGGGCCTCGCCGCCGTCGTCGCCGCCGAGCTGGGGCGGCTGTCGGGGCTGTGCGAGGTCATCTACGTCGACTTCGACATCGACGTGATCGACCGCAGCCAGTGGCCCGCCTCGCCCGGCGCCCGCCCCGGCGGCGTCCCTGTCCACGACTTCTTCGAGGCGACGCGCGTGGTCGGCGCCCATCCGAAGGTCCGGGCCGTCGACCTCACCGAATACGACCCCTCGCTCGAGCTCGGCGACCTCGGCTCTCTGACCGCCGGCCGCTGGTTCTGCGAACTGCTGGCCGGGTTCGAGGCGCGATGAGCGGCCTGCTCCTGACCGACTGCCGACTGGCGACCATGGTCCCCGGCGGCGCGCCCTTCGGCGCGGTCGAGGACGGCGCGATCCTGATCGTGGACGGCCGCATCGTCTTCGCCGGCCCCCGCGCCGACCTGCCTGTGCACAAGCCTGTGGAAACATGCGGCCTCGACGGCCGTTGGGTCACCCCCGGCCTGGTCGACTGCCACACCCACCTGGTGTTCGGCGGCGACCGCGCGGGCGAGTTCGAGCAGCGGCTTAACGGCGCCACCTATGAGGAGATCGCCCGCGCCGGCGGCGGCATCGTCTCGACCATGACCGCCACCCGCGCGGCCCCAGAGGACGCCCTCTACGCCGCGGCCCTGTCCCGGTTGGAGGGCCTCAAGGCCACCGGCGTCACCACCGTCGAGATCAAGTCCGGCTATGGCCTCGACCACGACAGCGAGCTGAAGATGCTGCGCATCGCCCGCCGTCTCGGCCGCGAGGCCGGCGTTAGGGTCCGCACCAGCTATCTCGGCCTCCACGCCGTCCCCCCGGAGCACCGCGCCGACCGCGCCGCCTATGTGGACAAGGCTGTGGATGAAATCCTGCCCGCGGCCCAGGCCGAGGGCCTGGTCGACGCCGTCGACGCCTATTGCGAGCCCATAGCCTTCTCCACCGACGAGGTCGCCCGCCTGTTCGACCGCGCCCGCGCCCTCGGCCTGCCCGTCAAGCTGCACGCCGACCAGCTTTCGGACGGGGGAGGGGCCGCGCTCGCGGCCCGCTACAACGCCCTGTCCGCCGACCACATCGAGCACACGACCGAGGCGGGCGTCCGGGCCATGGCCGAGGCCGGCGTCGTCGCCGTCCTCCTGCCGGGCGCCTTCCTGATGCTGCGGGAGACGAAGCTCCCGCCGGTCGACCTGCTGCGCCGCCACGGCGTGGATATGGCCGTGGCCACCGACTGCAACCCCGGCACCTCGCCCGTCGCCTCCATGACCGCGGCGCTCAACCTGGCCTGCGTCCAGTTCCGCCTGACGCCGGAGGAGGCCCTGGCCGGGGCCACGCGGGTCGCGGCGAGGGCCCTGGGGCTCGCCAATGAGATCGGGACGCTCGCGCCGGGCAAGGCCGCCGACCTCGCCGTCTGGGACATCGAGCGCCCGGCCGAGCTCTGCTACTGGCTGGGCAAGCCGCTGCTGCATCGCCGCTACGTGGCGGGCGTCGCCGATCGTTGATCGCCGGAACCGGCGAATCCCTTCACCCTGCCGGCATGCGCCTCGCCCGCGACCGCACCGAAGCTGTTCTGCTCGCCGCCCTGGCGGCGACGACCGTGGGTCAGGCCGTGCTCGCGGGGCTGACGGTCGCCGCCGCGCTCGCTCAGCTGAGGTAACTCGTCCGGGTCGTCAGGTCGGGCCGCGGCCGCTCCAGCGGGCCCTCGGCCAGCGTCCCGACATGGATGAATCCGGCCACCTGCTCGCCCGCCCGAACCCCAATTAATTCAAGCGCCTGCGGGTCATAGCTGTACCAATCCGTGATCCAGCAGGCCGAGTACCCCAAGGCGTTCGCCGCGTGCTCGAGGTTCATGCACACGGCCCCCGCCGACAGCTGCTGCTCCCACACCGGCACCTTGTGGCCCGCGACCGGCGCCGACACCACCAGGATGGTCAGGGGCGGCGCGGTCAGCTTGTCCAGCACCTTCAGCGCCTTGCCCGGATCGGCCTGCCGGCCCGCCAGCGGCGCCAGCGCCTGCGCCAGCGCCGCTCGGCTCTCGAGCTCCATGACCACGAAGCGCCACGGAAACAGCTTGCCGTGGTCGGGCGTGCGGGCGCCCAGCGTCAGGATGCGCTCGATCTCCGCCGGCGAGGGCCCTGGAGCGGCCAGCGCCTGGGCCGGCGCCGATCGGCGGGTGGCCAGCCGGCGCTCCAGCTCGGGCGAGGGGACGGGGAGGGGCAGGGAGGCGCCCAGGGCGGCGTCGGTCATGCCGCCTAGCTAGTGCCGCGGCCGCCGCTGCGCCATACCCCACCCATGACCGACTCGCGCACCGCCTTCGACGCCGACCGCCCGACCCCGGCCTGGGACGACGGAAGCGACCGCCCGGCCCCGTGGCGCGGCGAGGGACCGGTCGAGACGCTGTTCGAGAATCCGTGGATGCGCCTGACCCGCCAGCACGCGGTCGCGCCGACCGGCCACGAGTCCGACTATGTCGTCATGCGGCCGAAGAACATCTCGGTCGGGGTGCTGCCACTGCACGCTGACGGCACGGTGACCTTGGTGGGCCAGCAGCGCTTCGCCCTGATGAACTGGTCATGGGAGATGCCCGAGGGCGGGGCGCCGTTCGACGAGGATCCGCTGGCGGGCATCCAGCGCGAGCTGGCCGAGGAGGCGGGGCTGCAGGCGGCGGTGTGGCGCGAAGCCTACAAGGCGGAGATGAGCAATTCGGTCACCGACGAGCGGGCCATGGCCTGGCTGGCTTGGGATCTGTCGCCGGCGACGGGCGCGCTGGACCCCAC
>JAEYUE010000135.1 GCA_023433655.1 Pseudomonadota bacterium
GCCGAGGGCCGTCCGGTCCGGCGGTGGGGATGTCGCCAGGACCATCGTCACCGTCCTCCGGCCTAACGAGCACGATGCGTCGAGGCCCTAGCTCGGCAAGCGCCGCGAGCGGGTCGACCACCATGTCCGTGAAGAAGGCCGGCAGACGGCCTCCATAGAGGCCGGCGTCCGCGACCGCCCTGCCCATGGCGATCAGCCTCTCGGCATCGTCGACGTACGGCAACAAGATCGTGTCTACCGTCGCGAACCCGGTCGCGGGCTTCAGGAGGTGGGGGACGCCGCAGATGTGATCCCGGTCGAAGTGGGAGAGCGCCAGGATGTCCAGATGCCGGCTCGGCTGCGTGGCGACCAACGCTCGGATCTCCCGCAGGACATGGCGCTTCGGCTCCGAGCCACAATCATAGACGTAGAGAACGTCAGCCCCAACGAAACGACTGTAGCCTTAGGATGGTCCAATCTGAGCCAGAGGATGCGTCTTCGAGAGCGCGCCGATATGGAAGCCGCCTTGGCCGGCCGAAGCTTGGCGGCGGATATGCGCGAAGGTGGAGGCATCCAAGGTCCCGGAATTGACTCGCCCCACGCGTTTCTCCCTCGCGTCACCGACTGCCGACGGGACGTGTAATGGTCCGTAGCGCTCGGCGTGAACTAGATTCTGTCGCGCGTGGGAGCTGCTGCAGTGCTCCTCTGGCCCAGCGCGCTCGGCGCATCGTTATCGGCGGTCAGACCATCCGTTGCCAAGCCAGTGGTCGAGCTTCCGCCGCGCCCGCCGCTCAACCCGCGGCGGCATGGAACCTGTTGCAGCAACGCTCTGAGCCCGTAGGCAGACCTTGCGAAGGTCAGTTATGAGTCACATTCGGACGTTGCGCCTTCTCCGAGATGGCGACATTCTTAACCGGTCCCGTGACCTGATCGGCTGCGGAGCGGCACTAGCCAGACGGACATGTGTGCACTACACAGTGTGCGTTACACACACTTGCTCTGACCGGCGGAGCCTTGCCAATCCGTCCCGTGTCAGGAGCTCCCCAGCAGTGAGGCTTCGACATGATCCGGACGACCTTCCGTTCCAGTCCGGGCTTTTGGTCTTCGGCTCTAACGGTGACAGTGATCGCGGGGTGTCTCGCTATCGCGCCTGCGGCCGCTGGCGATCATCCGAAATCTGAGAACGAGGTCGCTTCAGGCATGGCGGCCCATACACTTTGCTCGGCCGTGTTTGTCTCGAACCTGTCGCCCGACGTGGTCGTGCAGGAACACATTGAACTCGTGCTCGGTCCTTTGGCGCGCGGCCTGGAATATGACGTCGATCGCCGCGAACGGTCGGTCACCGCCACGCTCGAACACGCAACGGCGACTGCTCGCCATCAGGACGGCTTTGGCTGCCGGCTCGAACGGCGGCAGATCGGCTCGGTCAAAGAAGCGCCGCGGTCGGCCGGGGCGCCCGGCTCGTCGGCCGCCTCCCCGGTGGTTCCCCATGACCCTCTCTTGGCGGCCGCTCTGGACACCGTATTCGCCGAGCGCGCCGGCGAACCGGTCAAGGCGGTCAAGGCGGTGGTGGTCGTTCGCGACGGCAGGATCCTCGCCGAGCGTTACGGCGAAGGCGCGGGCGCCGATACGCCGCTTCTCGGCTATTCGATCGCGAAGTCCTTCACCAATGCGCTTCTGGGAGTGCTCGTGCATCAGGGACGCCTGTCCGAGAAGGACGCAGTCGCGGCGCCCGAATGGCAGGGCCGGATCGACCCGTCGCATCGCCCGATCACACTTGAGGACCTGTTGCGGATGCAGAGCGGCAT
The DNA here is from genome assembly GCA_023433655.1 of Pseudomonadota bacterium. Taxonomy (GTDB): domain Bacteria; phylum Pseudomonadota; class Alphaproteobacteria; order Caulobacterales; family Caulobacteraceae; genus Brevundimonas. The sequence goes on from JAEYUE010000135.1 coordinate 1,788, forward strand.
CGACGCGCCGGAAAGTCAGTCGGCCGAGAGCCCCGTCGCGCGGATGCTGTTCGTGGAGGGCGACATGGCCGGCTATGCGGCCTCCCGTCCCTTCCTCGGCCCTCCGGGCGCCGATTTCGACTACACCTCAGCCAACACCCTCCTGTTGGCGCGCGTTCTCGGCCAGGAGATCGGCGGAGGGGCCGAAGGGATGCGCGCGTTCGCCGAACGAAACCTGTTCGAACCTCTCGGCATGTCGGACACGACGATGGAGTTCGACGGGCGCGGCGTCTTCGTGGGCTCGAGTTTCATCTACGCCACGGCGCGCGACTATGCCCGGTTCGGCGAACTCTACCGCAACGATGGCGTTGCGCCCGATGGCCGCCGGCTGCTCCCGGCCGGCTGGGTGGCCTGGTCACGGCGCTCAGCCCTCGGCGCGCCGTACGGCGCCGGATTCTGGACCAATGACGGACCCAGCCCTCCGGCGGCCCAGCGCATCCGCGCCGGCTTTCCCGCGGACGGATTCTTCGCCAGCGGCGTTCTCGGTCAGAGAATCTATATCGTGCCCTCAGCCAGACTCGTTGTGGTGCGTCTCGGCCATTCCGCCCCCCCGGATTTCGGCATAGGCGACGACCTGGCCCTGATAGCGGCCGCAATAGCGGCGGCGCCTGACCCGGACGCCGAGGCGCTCTAGTTGGCGTAGGAAGTGGCGGATGCCCAGCGGCGCCCGGAGCCCAGCCGGGCGCCGATGCGGCCAAGGCGTTCGACCCGGCCTTGGCTCCCGCCATCCGTCTCGGATGGCGGGAGCGTCGACAGGTCGCCGTCAGTCCAGGTCCGACGACGGAGCCTCCCCCAGGCGACGACCGGCGAAGGCCGCCATGGCTTGGGTCAGCCAGGACGCGAACCCCGGCCGCATCGCTTCGAATCGCGCCTTGAAGTCCGGATGACTCGAGTAGAGTTCTCCAAGTCCGGCATAGGCTGCCGCAGACGGCGGCTCCGTCCAGGATCTCTCGACCCATTCATGATGGCGTTCGAGCACCGGATCGAGCAGTGGATCGTCCGCGGCCACCTGGGCTGTCATCGCCTTGACCAGATCCGCTTCAAGCGCCGCCAATTCCCCCAGGTGCGCCTGCATCTGCTGGGCCGTCATCTCTGCAACGCGCCGCTTCCCAGCATCGATGCGCCTGCGCCCGTCGTCGCCATAGCGTTCGACGATATAGGCCTCGAACTCGGCCTGCTTTTCGGGCGCGAAGCCCTTGTAAAGGTCGATGTCATCCATCGGCCGCTCTCCTTCCAGTTCGGCGATCGTGCGGTCGATCGTCCTGAGCAGTCGGCGATGACGGTCGCTCTCGGCCACGACCCGGTCACGCTGAAGCCGAAGGGCCGCCAGCCGGTCGAAACTCGGCGCATCCAGCACGGCGGCGATGTCGGCCAGCGACATCCCCAGCTCGCGATGGAACAGGATCTGCTGCAGTCTGAGCAGTTCCTCACGCCCGTAGAGACGATACCCGTTCTCGCCGACCGACGCCGGCTTCAGAAGACCGACGGCGTCATAGTGGTGCAGCGTCCGGGTAGTGACACCGGACAGCCGCGCCAGATCGCCGACGGCGTAGGTTCTTCGGCTGGCGTCGTTCCGCATGGACGGCTTCATGGGGCCTCACGCCACGTCAGGGTCAACCCCTCCGGGTGGCCGTGATCGCTCTGGGTAGAGGACAGGCCACTGACCCACGCCGCCGCGCCGCTGACGTCTGTCATTGACGAAGCGGCCAGACTCGCCGCCCCCCGCTGATGGGCGTGGCGGACAAGACGCCAATGCGGCGGGTCTCCTCTCGCAGGATCGGGATCACAGGGCGAGCAGGGTCTTGCGATGGATCGTGCCGTCGGGGGCCTGCGCCTCCAGTTTGATGACCTGTTGGGTCGACTTCGCCAGCCAGAAGCGGGCCGGCGGATTGGCGGGCGCATTGTAGTCGGTCTGCAGGATCCAGCAGTCGATCTCGCCGCCATCCGGCCCTCGAAGGCGATCGTCGGATGCGACCTGCCAGACATATCGGGCCGGCGCGCCGCCGCCGGGATGATAGAACGGAATGGAGACCGCGTAGTTTGCTTCCAGCGGCAAGGTCTGCAGCATCTCGAGATCGGTCTCGAAGTTGAACATCGGCTCGTCCGACGCCTGAGAGAAGTCCGCCCGCGCGTTCTCG
>JAEYUE010000108.1 GCA_023433655.1 Pseudomonadota bacterium
CCTGGACCTCGCCGCCATGGGCGACGCCTGCAGGTTCACCGGTCCGGAGGAACAGGCCGCCACGGTGGCCTCGTGGTTGCCGGAGAGCCGGCCGGCCTGCGCCGCCGACCGGGCGCGGGTGGTCGGGGTGGCCGGCGGCGCCCGCTACTACGAACTGAGCTGCGGGTCCGCGCCGGGCCTGATGCTCAGGCTCACGCCGGAAGGCCGCTTCGACCACGCCTGGCCCTGCGCCGAGGCGACGGGCATCGCCGGCGGCTGCAGGCTGGGCCGCGACGGCGCCTGAAGACCCTACAGCCGCGCGAAGGCTTCGCCCTGCCCGTCGAACAGATGCGCCTGCCCTGCGGAGACATGCAGCCTCAGCGTCTCGCCGGCGGCCGGGCGGGCATCGCCGGGCAGCAACACCGTCAGCGGCGCGCCGCCGGCGTCGAGATAGGCGTAGGTGGCGTGGCCGAGGGTCTCGACGAAGGTGGCCTGGCCTGAAACCGCATCGCCGCCGCCGCCCACTGTCAGGTGCTCGGGCCGGATCCCGAGGGTGGCCGCCTCGCCCGGACGCGCGCCCGGGGCGGCCACCGCCACACGCACCGTCTCCCCCGCCGCCGTGCGCACGGTCGCCCCGGACGCCGTGGCCTCGACGATCTCCACCGGCAGGAGGTTCATCTTCGGGCTGCCGATGAACTCGGCCACGAACAGGTTGCGCGGCCGTTCGTACAGCTCCATCGGCCTGCCGACCTGCTCGACCGCGCCGCCGTTCAGCACCACGATGCGGTCGGCCAGGGTCATGGCCTCGACCTGGTCGTGGGTGACGTAGATCATCGTCGTCTTCAGCCGCTCGTGCAGGGCGGCGAACTCGTAGCGCATGCGCACCCGCAGGGCGGCGTCGAGGTTGGACAGGGGCTCGTCGAACAGGAAGACCTCGGGCTCGCGCACGATCGCCCGGCCGATGGCCACCCGCTGCCGCTGCCCGCCCGACAGGGCCTTGGGCTTGCGATCCAGATACTCCGAGATGTTCAGCGTCTCCGCCGCGGCCCGCACGCGCCGGTCGATCTCCGCCTTGTCCAGCTTGGCAAGTTTCAGCCCGAACGCCATGTTTTCATATACGTTCATGTGCGGATAGAGGGCATAGGACTGGAACACCATCGCCACGCCGCGCTGCGACGGCGACAGGTCCTCCACCGGCCGCCCGCCGATGGCGATCGCGCCGGCGTCCGCCTCCTCCAGCCCGGCGATGGTGCGCAGAAGGGTGGACTTGCCGCAGCCCGACGGCCCGACGAAGACCACGAACTCGCCGTCCGCGATCTCGAGGTCGACGCCCTTCAGCACCTCGGTCGTTCCGAACCGCTTCCTGACCCCGGTCAGCCGGACGTCCGCCATCTTTTCCTGCCCGCCTCTGTTTCCGTCGCTGCAGCGTAAACGGTTACAGTTCGGGATCAATGCCGTCGTCCCGGGGATGACAAGCCGGTCCCGGCTGCTAGGGTTGGGGGCAGTGTCTTCCTCTCCCGTACATTCGGCCCTCAGGGCCGCGACCGCCGACCTCCACCAAGCGGTTGAAACCGGGGCGGATGTCGAAGCCCGGCTTCGCAATCCCGCCCTGCGACCGGCGATGATCGCCGGCCTGCATCGCCTCCACGCGTCGGTCGAGGCTACGGTCGCGCCCTGGGCCGAAGAGTTCGAGCGCGCCGGCCACGCGCCGCAAGCCCGTTCGCCCCTGATCGCGGCCGGCCTCAACGCGCTCGGCCGAGCCCTGCCGACCTCAACGCCGGCCGTTGCGGCGGCCACCTTCGGCGCGGCCATCGGCTGGACCTATGTGGCCGAGGGGTCGTCGCTGGGTGGTCGGGTCATGCGCCGCGCCATGGTCGCCGACGGCCTGGACCTGACCGGTCTCGATTTTCTCGATCCGCACGGCGAGGACACCGGTCCGCGCTGGCGCGCCTTCCTCGCCGCCATGGAGCAGGCCTGCGCCGCCGGCCATGCCTGCCCCTCCGACGTCGTCCTCGGCGGCCGGAACGCCTTCACCCTCGCCGCCGGGCTGCTCGGCCGCACCACCATCGTTGAGTTCGCGTGATGACCGAAACCCTTGAGACGGCCCCCACGCTGGACCTGACCGGCTGCGACCGCGAGCCGATCCATATTCCCGAAGCCATCCAGCCGCATGGCCTGCTGCTGGTCGTCGATCCCGACAGCCTCAAGGTGCGGCGTGAGGCCGGTCGTCTGGCGGCCGTGACCGGTCGCGACAGCTGGCTGGGCCGTCGCGTCTCCGAGATGCTGGGCGAAGGGCCGCTCGAACGGATCCTGGACCTCGCCGGCCTGGCCAGCGAGGGCTACGCCGGCCGCTGGCGGGGCGCCAACGGTCTCGACTACGACCTCGTCGTCCGCGCCCACGCCGCCGGCATGATCATCGAGATCGAGCAGAGCTCCCAGGCCGCCCGGCTGGGGGTCGAGCTGATCAGCCGGCTGGACGCCGCGGGCGCCGCCCTCGAGCGCGCCGACGGCCTGGCAGCAGTCTGCGAGCGCGCCGCCCTGGCGTTCCGCGACCTGACCGGCTTCGACCGGGTGATGATCTATCGCTTCCTTGACGACGCCGCCGGCCAGGTCGTCGCCGAGGCCTGTGCTCCCGGCGTGGAGTCCTTCCGGAACCACCGCTTCCCGGCCAGCGACATCCCCCGTCAGGCGCGGGCCCTCTATCTGCGCAATCCGGTGCGGGTGATCCCCGACTCCGGCTACCAGCCCCAGCCCCTGCGGCCCGTCGCGCCAGGCGAGCCCCTCGACATGAGCGACTGCGCCCTGCGCAGCGTTTCCCCGGTGCATGCCCAGTACCTGCGCAACATGGGCGTGCGCGCCTCGGCCTCAGTCTCGATCATCGTCGACGGCGAACTGTGGGGCCTCGTCGCCTGCCACAGCGCCCGGCCGCAGCTGCTGCCCTATGAACTGCGCATGGCGGCGACCAATCTCGCACGGGTGCTGGCCCGCCAGATCAAGGCCCGCTGCGACGCCGAACTGTACCGCGAGCGCCTGCGTCTTCGGCAGCTCGAGGACGACCTGATCGGCCGCCTGGCGCCGGACCGGCCGCTCGCCGCCTCCCTGGCGGACCATGGCCGGGACCTGATGGCGCTGGTCGACGCCGACGGAGTCGCGCTCGTCCACAGCGACGGGGTGGCGCGCTTCGGCGTCGCGCCCCCCGAGGCGGCGATCCGGCGCATGGCCGGATGGGTCGCGGACCAGCCCGGCCTCAGGCCGCTGGCGACGCACGCCCTGTCCCGAATCCACCCCGAGGCCGAGGCGTGGAGCACCGAGGCCAGCGGCCTGCTCGGTCTGCAGCTCCAGGGAGAGGAGCCCCTGACCCTGCTGTGGTTCCGGGCCGAGATCATCGAGACGGTGCGCTGGGCGGGCAATCCGTCGACCGCCGTAAAGACCGGTCCGGCCGGTCAGCTGACCCCGCGGTCCTCGTTCGAGGCGTGGTCGCAGACGGTGCGCGGTCGGTCCCGGCGCTGGACCCCCTCCCAGGCGGATTCCGCCCAGCGCCTGCGCGTCGCCCTGCTCGACTTTGCGGCCATGACCCGCGTCAGACACCTCAACCGCAGCCTGCGGGCTTCGCTGGACGAGCGCGACCAGCGTCTCGGGCAGCAGGAGTTCCTGATCCGCGAGGTCAACCACCGCGTCCAGAACAGCCTGACGCTGGTGTCGTCCTTCCTCGGCCTGCAGGCCCGGCAGGTCGATGCGGAGGCGCGGCGCGAACTGCTCGAGGCGCGCCGCCGGGTGCGCGCGGTGTCACTGGTGCACAGCCGCCTCTACCGGGCGGAGACGGGCGCCACGATCGACCTGTCCCGCTATTTCGCCGAGCTGATCGACGACCTCGGCGCCTCGATGGGCGCGGACTGGACCGAGGGCCTGTCGCACGACCTCGCCCCGGCGCGGGTCGAGGCCGGCCGCGCCGTCACCCTCGGCCTCGTCCTGACCGAACTGATCATCAACGCCCAGAAATACGCCTATGGCGGCGAGCCGGGACCGATCCGCGTCCTGCTCGAGGAGGACGCCGACAGCCTGCGCCTCGCCGTCGAGGACGCCGGCAAGGGCGGCCACGAGGTCGGCAAGGGCTTCGGCTCGATGATGATCGGCAGCCTCGTCGCCCAGCTGGGCGGGGCCCTGGAATATCGGGACGCCGCACCCGGCCTCCGCGTCGTCCTCAAGGTCCCGCTGGCCGAGGCCTAGCCCCGGCCAGGTTTGCCCTTGAACGGCTTGGCCCCGGCCTTCCTGAAGCCGGGCTTGGGCTTGCCCGTCCAGGGCCGGTCTCCGGGCGAAGCCGTATCGGGGCGCGGCGCCCACGGCTTCTTCGCCGCCTTGGGCTTCTCGACCCAAGGCTTCTTGCCGGGCGGGGTCGGGGCGTCCTTCGTCCGCTTGACCCATTTCGGCTTGTCTTCGCCGCCTTTGGGGGCGGCCTCGCGGTCGGGTCGCGGCGTCCACGGCTTCTTCGAGGCGTCGCCTTCCTCGCGAGCCTGCCACGGCTTCCGAGGCGCGTCGTCGTCGGCGCGGGGCTTGCGGAAGGGTTTGTCGCCGCGCTCGGGCCGGTCGCCCGCCGGCTTGTCCCATTTGCGCAGGCTCTTCTCGCCCGGGGCCGGGGCCACGGCGTCGGCGATGCTCACGCCCTCGTCGTTCGGCTGGGCGAGGGCGGCGCGGAATTTCGCCTCGGCGTCGCGGGTGATCTCGAACTTGGTTTCGCGGTCAAAGATCTTGATCGAGCCGACGTCGCGCTTGGTCACATGGCCCAGCCGGCAGATCAGCGGCAGCAGCCATTTCGGGTCGGCGTTCTTGTCGCGCCCGATGTTGACCCGGAACCAGCTCATCTCGCCGCCGCGGGCGAAGTCGGTCAGCGGCCCGTCCTTCTGGCCGCGCTCGTTGCGGCCGCTGGCCTGCGCCCGCGCCATGCGCTCGTCGTCCTGCACGTCCTCGGGCGGCGGCAGCTTCTCGCGATAAAGCCGGATCAGGGCCGCCGCGACGTGTTCGGGTGACGTCCGCTCCAGCAGCTGCCGGCCCAGCGCCAGCGCCTCCTCGTCGGCCGGCGCCATCAGCACCGGATCGGTCAGCATCCGCTCCTGGTCCTTGGCCCGGATGGCGTCCGCGGACGGCGGGCCCGACCACTCCGCCTTGATCGAGGCGGACTGCAGCATCAGCTCGACCTTGCGGCGGCGGGTATGGGTGACCATCAGCACCGAAGTGCCCTTCTTGCCGGCCCGGCCGGTGCGGCCCGAACGGTGCAGCAGGGTCGCCTTGTTGACCGGGATCTCGGCGTGGATGACCAGGCCGAGGTCGGGCAGGTCCAGACCCCGCGCCGCCACGTCGGTGGCCACGCAGACCCGGGCGTGCCCGTCGCGCAGGGCCTGCAGCGCCTCCGAACGCAGCGACTGGGTCAGCTCGCCGGACAGGCCGACCACCGAGAAGCCGCGTTCGCGCAGGCTGGCGGTCAGGTGCTTCACCCGCTCGCGGGTGTTGGCGAAGACCAGCGCGCCGGGGCTCTCGAAATAGCGCAGCACATTGACGACGCCGTGCTCGACTTCGTGCGGCGCGACGCGGATGGCGCGGTATTCGATGTCGCCATGGGCGACGTTTTTCGAGGTGGTGTCGATGCGCAGGGCGTCGCGCTGATAGTTCCTGGCCAGCTCGGCGATGTCGCGCGCGATGGTGGCCGAGAACAGCAGCGTCCGGCGCTCTTCCGGGGCCTGGTCGAGGATGAAGGTCAGGTCCTCGGAGAAGCCCATGTCGAGCATCTCGTCGGCCTCATCGAGCACCACGGCCTTCAGCTGCGACAGGTCCAGCGCGTCGCGCTCGATATGGTCCTTCAGGCGGCCCGGTGTGCCGACCACGATGGCCGCGCCCCGCTCCAGCACGCGGCGCTCGGCGCGCGGATCCATGCCGCCCACGCAGGTGGCGATGCGCGCGCCCGTCCGGGCGTACAGCCACTCCAGCTCCTTCGACACCTGCAGCGCCAGTTCGCGCGTCGGCGCGATCACCAGCGCCACCGGGCTGGCGTTGTCCTCGAACCGCCCGGCCTCGCCCAGCAGGGTGGGGGCGAGGGCGAGGCCGAAGGCCACCGTCTTGCCCGAGCCGGTCTGGGCGCTGACCAGCAGGTCGCGGCCCGTTTCGGCTTCCAGCACCGCCGCCTGCACCGGCGTGGGCTCGGCGTAGCCGCGTTCGGACAGGGCGCGGTCGAGCGCGGGATGGCTGGCGGGGAAGGTCATGGGGGAGGTCCTG
>JAEYUE010000171.1 GCA_023433655.1 Pseudomonadota bacterium
TCAATCCTCTCGACCTGGGTAGCCAGGTGGGCTCCGTGTGCCCAGGCCCTCGAGCCCGGACAGGGACAGATCCCGTAGAGAGAATTAAGGTCGCGAGGATTAGTCGCCTTCGACGTGAGCCGCAGCATGACCCGCCGGGAGCGAAGATAGTCGCTCCGGCAGGGCGGAACAATGGCGCCCGGCTCAGTCCCTCGGGAAACGCGACGGGGCCGGGTCGTCCATGCGGACGAGTTCGAGCGCGTCGCCGGTCAAGCGCAGGCGCAGGCGGTCGTCGCCGCCCTCGAGCGCGAACAGGCCGTCTTCCGTCAGGGGCGTCAGCCGCGCGGCCGGGCCGTTGGCGCGACGCCACACGAGGCCGCCGTTCTCGAAGACGATCGCCCGGCCGCCGTAGGTCCCGGCCAGCGCCTGCAGGCGTTCGGGGCCGATGGTCACGGGCCGGAGCCGCGCCGCGGCGGCGACCTGGGCCCACTCCCAGCCGGCGCGATCGACCGGATCGGCGTCCGTGCGGGCGAGAAGGACGTCGAGAGCGAGGGCCGTCGCCGTCTCGAGCGCGGTGCTCGGGTCGACCGCGACGTCGGGTTCGACGCCGGTCCCCTCCCAGTTCGAGCCGGTGACGGGATGCACCGGGCGGCCGTAGGAGACGCTGAGCATGAAGCCGGGGGCGATCGGCACGAAGGTGTTGTTGTTGGCCGCGCCCCCGGTGGTCCCGCCGACGAGGGTTCCGAGCTCGAACTTCTGGACGCTGTAGGCGAAGGCCTCGGCCGCCGAGCCGACCTGGCGGCTGGTCAGGACGTAGAGCGGCTTGCCGGTCAGGCGGCCGGCGGGAACGTGGTCGAGGGTGCGCGACTGCACCGGCTCCTTGCCCGCCTCGAGAAAGGTCATGTCGAGCTCGTCCGGCTCCATGAAATGGCTGAGCAGGTAGCGAACCGCGGCATGGTCGCCGCCGCCGTTGCCGCGCAGGTCGATGATCACGGCGTCGCCCTCGCGCAGGAAGCGCACGGCGTCGTCATAGGCCTGACCGGTGCGGTCCTGCACCCAGTGGAAGGTACTGACGCGCAGATATCGGACATTGCCCGGCAGGATGCGCATCTCGCTGAGGCCGTGGTTGCTGCGCCGGGCGGCGGCGGCCCAGATCGCCATGAAGGCGGGGTTGTCATAGGCGTCGGCGTCGGAATTGACCGTGGCGGCGTACTGGGCGGGCTCGTGCAGCAGGTACATGTGACCGTCCTCGCTCGACTCGCGCAGGTCGGTCGACAGCCGTTCCGCAAAGGCGGCGGGGTCGGCGACATCGTAGCGGCCCGACGCCAGTCCCTCATTAAGCCGTTCGCGGATGGCGGGGACGCGCTCGGGGAAGACGTAGCGGGTCTCGACAGCCCGCACGATGGCGGCGACCGCGGCCGTGCGCTGGTCGGCGGTCAGCGGGGCGACGGCGGTGCGGACAGCCGCGGTCGGGGCCGGTTGCTGGGCCAGCGCGGGAGCCGGGCCGGCGAGGACGAGGACGCAGGCGGATGCGGTCAGGATCAGGCGGGTCATCATTCGGCTCCAGCGTTCCGGGCGGCCTCGGAGAGGCGCGCGGAGAAGGGTTGACGGTCAAGGGCGTCGAGGGCGCGGATCAGCACCTCGGAGAGGGGCTGGCCGATGTCGTCATCGAGTTTCCGCGAGGCGCGCTCGGTGGCGGCCCAGCAGCGCTCGACCCGCGGCAGGCGCTCAAGGGCCGAAGGGGTCAGGGCGACGATGCGCTCACGGCCGTCCTTGCCGGGGGTCAGGGCGACCCAGTCCCGGGCCGCCATCTGCGAAACTGTCTGGCTGACGGCGGAATGGCTGACGCCGATGCGGGCGGAGAGGGCGCGGAGACTGGCCGGGCCGTCGTTCAGCAAGGCGCGGACGATCGGGGTGTAGCGCGGCCGGTAGTCGAGACCGGCGTCGACATAGGACTGCTCGACGGCGGCGTCGAGATGATCGATCAGGCGGCGGAGCAGGACGCCATGGGTGCGAAGCGAATGCGGCATGGGCGAAGATATATAAGGGCTTATACATCTGCGCGAGTGAACAATCGGCAAGGTTCGCGGCGACCCGCGGGCGGGCCGTCAGCTCAGAGTCCCTGGGCGATCTTCTCGAGGCGGGCGGCGACGGCGTTGAGGGCCTCCGCCACGCCGTCAGTGGAGGGCGCGGACTCCGCAGGCGCGCCGGCGCCGTTCAGCCGGGCCTCGTGCACCTCGTCGGCGAGCAGCAGGCCGGCCATCAGGAACAGGCGGATGTCGCCGACATGGCCCACCTCGCCCGCGACCTGGCGGACATGGCCGTCGAACTGTTTGGCGAGGATGCGGACGCGTTCCTCCTGGCCGTCGGCGCAGCCGACGGCGTAGGGGCGGCCGTTGATCTCGACGGTCACCGTCGCCATCAGCGGGCCTCCTGCCCGGCGAGGCTCTCACGGATGGCGTCTGCGGCCCGGGCCAGCACCTCGGCGGCGTCGCGGCCGGCGGCCTCGAGTTCGTGGATGCGGGCGCGGTCGGTCTCGCTGGACGGACGAGGCGCGAACAGGTCGTCGTCAGGCGCGCGGCCGCCGGCGGCGGCGCGGCTCTTGAGGTCGAGCAGGCGGCGTTCCAGAAGCGCCAGAGCGCGGTCGACGCGGTCCTTGGCGGCCGATGCAGCGTCCATTCGGGTCACATCCTCCAGAATCCGTATAGAACCCTTCGGCGCGCCGGGGTAAAGGCGGCGCACCCCCTTTTTCCGCCTCCCGACGAAAGGTCCCCGCCGTGACCGACGCCCAAGCCGTATCCGAAAAACCCTCGACCAAGCAGATGGCGGACGCCATCCGGGTGCTGGCCATGGACGGGGTGGAGAAGGCGAAGAGCGGCCACCCCGGCATGCCGATGGGCATGGCGGACGTGGCGACGGTGCTGTTTTCGAAATTCCTCAAATTCGACGCGTCGCGCCCCGACTGGGCCGACCGTGACCGCTTCATCCTGTCGGCCGGCCACGGCTCGATGCTGATCTACGCCCTGCTGCACCTGACCGGCTACAAGGCGGCGACCAAGGAGGAGTTGTCGAACTTCCGTCAGTGGGGATCGAAGACCGCCGGGCACCCGGAGTACGGCCACATGCCGGGGGTGGAGACGACCACCGGACCGCTGGGCCAGGGCCTGGCCAACTCGGTCGGCTTCGCCATGGCCGAGCGCCATCTGGCGGCGCGGTTCGGCGAGGACCTGGTCGACCACCGCACCTGGGTCATCGCCGGCGACGGCTGCCTGATGGAGGGCGTGTCGCAGGAGGCGATCACCCTCGCCGGCCGTTATCGGCTGAACAAGCTGACGGTCCTTTGGGACGACAACGAGATCACCATCGACGGCAAGGTCGGCCTGTCGGACGCGACCGACCAGAAGACGCGCTTCAAGTCGGCCGGCTGGGCCGTAAAGGCCATCGACGGCCACAACGAGCACCAGATCCGCGCCGCCTTGAAGTGGGCGACGAAGCAGGACAAGCCGACCCTCATCGCCTGCCGGACGAAGATCGGCCGCGGCGCGGCGACCATGGAAGGCAGCCACAAGACTCACGGCGCGGCGCTGGGCGCGGCCGAGGTGGCGGCGACCCGGCTGGGCCTGTCGTGGACGCACGATCCGTTCGAGCTGCCGGAGGCCATCGAACGGGCGTGGCGCAAGGTCGGCCGCCGCGGGGCCAAGGCGCGCAAGGCGTGGGAGGCCCGGCTGGCGGCCTCGTCGCAGGCGGGGGAGTTCACCCGGGCGATCAACGGCGATCTGCCGGCCGGCGCATTCGACCGGCTGGAGGCGAAGATCGCCGAACTGGTCGAGACGAAGCCCGCCCAAGCCACACGGCAGGCGTCGGGAGCGGCGCTGGACGAGCTGTTCGCGGCCGTTCCGGAGCTGATCGGCGGCTCGGCCGACCTGACCGGCTCGAACAACACCTTCGTCAAGGGCACGCCGATCTTCGACGCGCCGACCTACGAGGGGCGCTACGTGAACTGGGGCATCCGCGAGCACGGCATGGCCGCGGCCATGAACGGCATGGCGCTGCACGGCGGGGTGATCCCCTACGGCGGCACCTTCATGGTGTTCTCGGACTACAGCCGGCCGTCGATCCGTCTGG
>JAEYUE010000181.1 GCA_023433655.1 Pseudomonadota bacterium
TGATGAAGCTGTTGGGGCCGGGACCCGAAGCACACGTCGGCGGCCGGCTGGTGCAGATCAAGCCGGCCTTCCTCGAGGGGCTGCGCGGCCACGACCAGGCGACCCGCCTGAAGGGTCTGGGCCGAGCCCTGCTGGTGCTCCATTCGCCGGTGGACGAGGTCGTCGCGGTCGACGAGGCGGCGGAGATCTTCGTGGCGGCGAAACATCCCAAGAGCTTCGTGTCGCTGGACCGCGCCGACCACATGCTGAGCGCCGAGGCCGACATCGCCTACGCCGCGGCGGTGATCGCCGCCTGGGCCTCGCGCTATGTCGAGACCCCGGCGCGTCCGGCGGCGCCGCCGGCCGACGGAGTGGTGCGGGCGGAGGAGACCGGGGCCGGCAGGTTCCAGGTCCGGGTCCATGCCGGCGGGGCGGTGCTGAACGCCGACGAGCCGGTCAGCGTCGGCGGTCTGGCCTCGGGCCCGACGCCGTACGAACTGGTCGGCGCCGGCCTCGCCGCCTGCACGGCGATGACCCTGCGGCTGTACGCCGACCGCAAGGGCTGGCCGCTGGCGCGGGCCGCGGTCGAGGTGCGCCACGAGACGCGCAAGGGCGAAACGCCGGCCGACCTGTTCGAACGCTCGGTGCGCCTCGAGGGCGAGCTGGACGCGACGCAGCGGGCGCGGCTGCTGGAGATTGCCGACCGCTGCCCGGTGCACCGGACGCTCGAGGGCGGGTCCGCGATCCGGACGGTGGAGGGCGCGCCCCGGGCGCCCGCGCCCGGCGAGGAGGAACATTTCGCCGAGATGAAGCGCGCCTGCGAGGATTGAGCGGGCCGGCCCTCGCCCCCGGGGACGACGGGGGCCGCAGGAGCTAGTCCGGAAACGCCGCCAGCAGGGCGTCCAGCGCCGTCCTGATGCGCGGCCAGCCGGACTCGTCGAGGGCGAGGCCGCCGACCGCGGCGCCGTCGGCGAGGGCGAGGTGCTGGACGGCGGCCATGAGGACGGCGTTGAGGGCGGCGGGGTCGCCCTCGGGCGGCACGCGCAGGCGGGGGCGGCGCTCGCGCATCCACGCCTGCAGGAGGGCGGCGCGCTCGGCCTCGATGCGGCGCAGCAGGGGGGTGTCCTCGACCAGGGCCCAGGCCATCAGACGCAGGGTCAGGGGGCTGGATCGCAGGGCGGCGAGCCAGGCGGCGAGGCTGGCGCGGGCGAAGCCGCGCAGGGAGTCGGTCTCGGCCCGCGGGGCGGCGTCGAGCGCCCGGACCAGTTCGGCGGCGGCGCGGGCGGCGAGGCGGGCGACGACGCCGTCGGCGCCCTCGAAATAGCGGTAGACCAGCTTGCGGTCGCAGCCGGCCTCGGCGGCGAGGGTCTGGACGTTGAGGCCGGGGAAGCCGTCGCGCAGCAGGATGCGCTCGCCCGCCTCGACGATGGCGGCCTCGGTGGCGCGGCGGTCGCGCAGGCGCGCGGGGGCGGGCGATTCGGCCATGGAGGGAGCATCCCGCGCGGGCGGCGGGGTAGCAAGTGGGAGGGCCTGGGGCTCGGGGCTTGCCGATGTCCGGATAAGGTGCGGCCCGGCCTGCGTCGGGGGGGCGTGGCAGAGGCCGGGCCGCTGGTGGACTAGTCGAGCGCGCATCGCCGCTTGGTCCGATCGATAAACAGCGGTCGGCGGGATCGGTTCCGGGTGGCCAGGCGAGTTTTCGGAGATTCGCGCGGGGCGAGGTGCGTAGTGTCGTTATTTCAATGACTTGGTGGACAGGCAGGCGAACGCGGCTAGGGTCGGCGGGCAATCGGGGGAGGGCGCATGCCGACACGACTGGACCAACTCGTCTACCGCAGCGTCGCGGCCATGCCGACGGAGCATCTGCTGCCGCTGGCCGAGCTGCTGGGCGAGGCGCAGCGCAACAACGAACGCGCCGGCCTGACCGGGGCGCTGGCGGTGCACGACGGCCGCTTCCTGCAGGTGGTGGAGGGCGATCCCGGCCTGCTGGACCAGCTGCACCTGCGGCTGGAACGGGACCGGCGGCACAGAGACATCCATGTGCTGGAGCGGCGGCCGATCGAGCGGCGCGCTTTCGACGGCTGGTCGATGGCCAGCGCCCGGATCACGCCGTCGCTGGCGTCGGAGCTGGACCAGCTGATGGCCGAGGCGGCTCCCTCGGCGGACCGGGTCGTCGGCCTGATGCTGGAAGCGGTCGAACCGGCCTGAGGCTTGGGCGCGCGGCGCGGCCGGGCTAGGGATCGATGAACCCAGCCGGAGACCCGCCATGCACCTCGCCCGCTTTCCCCGCGTCCGCCTCGCCCACCTGCCCACGCCGCTGGAGCCGCTGCCGCGACTGAGCGAGGAATTGGGCGTCGAGCTGTGGATCAAGCGCGACGACTGCACCGGCCTGGCCGGCGGCGGCAACAAGACGCGCAAGCTGGAATTCCTGCTCGGCGAGGCCTTCGAACAGGGGGCCGACACCCTGGTGACCCAGGGGGCGGTGCAGTCGAACCACGTGCGCCAGACGGCGGCGGCGGCGGCGGCGCACGGCCTCGCCTGCGAGGTGATCCTCGAGGAGCGGACCGGGTCGAAGGCGCACGACTATGTCACCAACGGCAATGTGCTGCTGGACCGGCTGCTGGGGGCGAACCACCGCTTCGTCCCGGGCGGCTCGGACATGGTCGCCGAACTGGAGAGGACGGCGGCCGAGGTGCGCGCGCGCGGCGGCAAGCCGTATGTGATCCCCGGCGGCGGCTCGAACCCGGTCGGGGCGCTGGGCTATGTCGACTGCGCCCGCGAGATCGTGGTCGGGGCCGACGAGCTGGACCTGAAGGTCGACCGCATCGTCACGGCGACGGGCAGCGCCGGGACGCACGCCGGGCTGGTGGCCGGGCTGGCGGTGATGGGGGCGGACATTCCGGTGCTGGGCATCGGGGTGCGGGCCCCGAAGGCGAAGCAGGAGGAGAACGTCCTCAAGCTGGCGCGCGAGACGGCGGCCCTGCTGGGGCGGCCCGACGCCGTGACCGCGGAGATGGTGGTCGCCGACTGCGACTACGTCGGCGAGGGCTACGGCCTGGTCGACGAGGGGGTCATCGAGGCCCTGAAGCTGGCGGCGCGGACGGACGGAATCCTGCTGGACCCGGTCTACACCGGCAAGGCGATGAAGGGGCTGATCGCTTTGGCGCGGGCCGGGCGGTTCAAGGGCGAGACCGTGGTGTTCCTGCACACCGGCGGGGCGCAGGGGCTGTTCGGCTACGAGAGCGTGGTGGGGGCGGGGCTGTAGGGGACTTCCCGACTTACTGACCGCGCGGCAGCACGGTGGTGACGCGGCCGATGAAGAGGGCGAACTCGGCCACGAAGTTGCGGAGGAACGCCTCGGTCGACTCGACGGTGACCTGGCCCTCGTCGGTGACGAGGCCGGGGGTGAACTGGATGTAGGCCTCGGGCGAGTTCATCAGCGGGGCGTTGCAGAAGCCGAGCACGCCCTTGAGGTGCTGCTGGGCGATGGCCGTGCCGATCGAGCCGGTCGAGGCGCCGATGACCGCGGTCGGCTTGCGGGCGAAGGCGTTGGTTCCGTAGGGGCGGCTGGCCCAGTCGATGGCGTTCTTGAGCGCGCCGGGGATGGAGCGGTTGTACTCGGGCGAGACGAACAGGATGGCGTCGGAGTCGCTGATCGCCGCCTTGAAGTCGCGGGCGACGACCGGGTAGTCGGCGTCGAAGTCGTAGCTGTAGAGCGGCAGGTCGCCGAAGGAGATCTCCGACAGCTCCAGCTCGGGCGGGGCGAGGCGGGCGAGGGCCCGGGCCAGTTTGCGGTTGATCGACTCCTTCGCCAGGCTGCCGACCAGATAGCCGACCTTGTAGCGCGTCATGACCGTTCTCCTTCGTCCGGGGGGCGAAGGGGCAACCCGCCGGGGGACGGCGGGTTGCAGTCTGCGACGCTCAGCCCGCCCCGGCGGCGATCTGCATCATCACCAGCCCGGTGAACCAGCCGGCGGCGGTGCCGATGATGTAGCCGAGGACGGCCAGCAGAACCCCGACCGGCGCGAGCGACGGATGGAAGGCGGCGGCGGCGACGGGGGCCGAGGCGGCGCCGCCGATGTTGGCCATGGAGCCGACGCCGAGGAAGAAGCTGGGCGCGCGGATCAGGAAGGCCATGGCGAACATCAGGGCGACGTGGACCAGCATCCAGACGCCGCCGATCAGGAAGTAGACGGGACTGTCGAGGATGGCGCCGATGTTCATGTTCAGGCCGACCGTGGCGACCAGCATGTAGACGAAGACCGAGCCGACCTTGGCCGCGCCGGGGCCCTGCAGCTTGCGGGCGCCGGTGAAGGACAGGGCCACGCCGATGACGGTGGCGATGAACACCAGCCAGAAGAAGCTGGAGTCGAACGACAGGCGCTGGGCCCAGGGGAAGGTCGCGCCGAACCAGGCCGACAGGGGGTCGGCGACGGCGTGCGACAGGCCGACCGCGCCGAAGGCCACGGCGAGGATGAAGATCAGGTCCTTGAGCGTCGGGATGCGGGCGGTCTCGAGCTCATAGGCGTCGGCCTTGTCGCGGACCCGGTCGACGGCGGTGGCGTCGGCGCGGAACAGCCTGTCGACCTTCTTCTGGTTGGCGGCGATCCACAGCACCACGGCCATCCAGACGTTGGCGACGACGACGTCGACGGCGATGAAGATGGAGAAGATGTCGGGGCCTGCGCCGTAGATCTCGTAGAGGGCGGTCTGGTTGGCCGAGCCGCCGATCCAGCTGCCGGCCACGGTGGCCATGCCGCGCCAGATGGCCTCGGGCCCGGCGCCCATCAGGTCGGGGGCGAGCCAGCTGGTCAGCAGCAGGGCGGCGGGGCCGCCGAGCATGACGCCGAGGGTGCCAGTGAAGAACATGATCACCGCCTTGGGGCCGAGGCCGGCGATGGCCGGGAGGTCGGCCGAGACGGTGAGCAGCACCAGGGCCGCCGGCAGCAGGAAGCGCGAGGCGATGAAATAGAGCCGCGAGGTCTCGGGGTCGACGACGCCGAAGGTGGTCAGCAGCGAGGGCAGGAAATAGCAGAGCAGCAGGGCCGGGACGACGCTGAAGAAGCGCTTGACCCACGGATGGGTCAGGCTGGAGGCCCAGAAGACGGCCCCGAGAATGACGGCCAGCAGGCCGAGGACGACGGCGTCGTTGGTGATCAGGGCCGTCGTTCCGGCGGCTTCGGTCTGCATTGGCGTCCCCTCGTGGTTTGGGCGCATAAGGGCGGCCCTCGCCGGGATTGGCAAGGGACGAAGCGGACGGAGGCGGCATGGGACGGGTTCTGGGCGTGCTGGGCGGCATGGGACCGGCGGCGACGACGGCCTTCATGGCGCGGGTGCAGGCGCTGACGCCGGCGAAGGGCGACGAGGACCACCTGCGCATGTTCGTCGACCTCAATCCGCAGGTTCCGAACCGCCATTCGGACCCGGAGGGCGCCCGGCGGACGCTGGGCGAGATGGCCGTGCGGCTGCGCGACATGGGGGCGGAGATGCTGGCCATGCCGTGCAACACGGCGCACGCCCATGCGGCGGCGATCCGGGCGGCGGGCCTGCCGTTCCTCGACATGATCGAGGCGACGGTGGAGGCGGCGCGGGCGACGGGGGCGAAGCGGATCGGGGTGCTGGCCACGCCGGGCGGGACGTCGCTGTATGTCGAGGCCCTGCGGCGGGCCGGGCTGGAGGCGGCGACGCTGGCGGGAGCCGACGAGCGGGCCTTCATGGCGGCCGTGCTCGGCTTCAAGGCGGGGGACACGGGCGACGGACCGCGGGCGGAGATGCGGCGGCTGGCGGCGGCGCTGGTCGCGGCCGGGGCGGAGGCGGTGATCGGCGGCTGCACCGAGGTGCCCCTGCTGCTGGAGCCGGAGGAGGTGGCGGTTCCGCTGGTCGATTCGGCCGAGGTGCTGGCGGCGGCGTGCGTGAAGGCCTGCGCCTGAGCTTGCCCGGCGGCGCGGCGCGCGGCAGGGAGGGCGGATGCACAGACAGGCCCTGATCATCGACTGCGACCCCGGGGTGGACGACGCCGTCGCCCTGATGCTGGCGTTCGGCGCGCCGGCGCTGGAGGTGCTGGCGGTGACCGCGGTCGGCGGCAACGTGCCGGTGGAGAAGACGGCGCGGAACGCGCGCATGCTGCGCCGGATCGCCGGGCGGGAGGACGTGCCGGTGTTCATGGGCGCGGCGCGGCCGCTGCGGCGCGAGCCGGCAGGAGCCGGGGAGTTCCACGGGGCGGAGGGGCTGGGCGACCTCGAGCCGTTCGAGCCGGATGCTCCGTGTGCGGACGGCCACGCGGCCGACGCCATCGTGCGTCTGGTCGGGGAGCGGCCGGCGGGGTCCGTCGCCCTGGCGGTGCTGGGGCCGATGACCAATCTGGCGCTGGCGCTGCGCAAGGCGCCGGACCTGGCGCAGCGACTGGGGCCGGTGGCGGTGATGGGCGGGGCGCGCAGCGAGGGCGGCAACATCACGGCTTCGGCGGAATTCAACGTCTGGGCCGATCCGGAGGCGGCGGCGGAGGTGCTGGCCAGCGGCTGCGAGGTGGTCATGTTCGGGCTCGACGTCACCCACCAGGTGCGGGCGACGGACGGGCGGATCGCGGCGCTGGAGGGGGCTGGGACGCCGATGGCGGCGACGGCCGCGGCGATGATGCGCTTCTCGCAGCGGATCGAGCGGGAGATCGTCGGCTGGGACGCCCCGCCGGTGCACGACCTGTGCCCGGTGGCCTGGCTGGCGAGGCCGTCGCGGTTCGAACTGGCCGCTTGCCGCATCGCCGTCGAGACGGAGAGCGAGCTGACCCGCGGGCATACGGCGGTGGAGTTCCGAGCGGCCGTGGCGGGCGCGCTGCCGCACCGCTGGGCGACGACAGCGGACGCCGACGGGGTGTTCGACCTGCTGGCGGCGGCCGTGGCCTGAGGCGGGCTTCCGTCCGGCCGCGCCGTGGGGTTTGATGGGGCGACAGAGGAGGCGGCGATGAGCCCGACGACACCCCCGATCCACAGCGGCGCCGTGGCGGCCGTGGCCGAGCTGCTGGCGTCGGCGCGGCTGATGGCGCTGGGCGTCAACCGGCCGGACGGCTGGCCGCAGGTGACCACGGTCGGCTACGTCGCCGACGGGCTGAAGCTGTATTTCGTCATCGCCCGCGACAGCCAGAAGTTCGCCAACATCCAGGCCGATCCGCGCGTCTCCGTGGCGATCCGCCCCGAGGGGGCCGAGGCGGACACGGTGGGGGTCTCGATCGCCGGCCGGGCCGAGGAGGTCGCCGACCCGGCCGAGGTCGAGCGCATCAACCGCATGGTGTTCGAACGCTATCCCGAGGCGCGCGCCTTCTGCCCGGGCGGCGCCTCGGTGGCGGTGATGCGGCTGGTCCCCGAGATCATCGCCCCGGTGGCGGTGATCGGCGGCCGCAGCCGGGCCCAGACCTACGCCATCGGCGAGGGTGGGGCGCCGGAGCCGGAGCCCGGCGCGGGCCGCGGCGTCTCGGCGCTGTTTTAGGATGGCGGACAGGGTGAGGCTCACGGTTGTCGGTTCGATCAACCTCGACCTCGTCGCGGCGGCGCCGAAACTGCCCCGGGCGGGGGAGACGGTGACCGGGGCGACGCTGGCGCGGCACCCGGGCGGCAAGGGCGCCAACCAGGCGCTGGCGGCGCGGCGGCTGGGGGCGGAGGTGCGCCTGATCGGCCGGGTCGGCGACGACGCCATGGCGGACGAGGCGACGGCGCTGCTGGCGGCGGACGGCGTCGACCTGTCGGGGGTGGCGCGCGATGCGGACGCGCCGACGGGGGTCGCCCTGATCGCGGTCGAGCCGCACGGCGAGAACCAGATCGTGGTGGCGGCCGGGGCCAACCATCGTGTCGGCCCGACGCAGCTGCCGGCCCGCATCGAGGGGCCGCTGGTGCTGCAGCTGGAGCTGCCGATCGAAACGGTCGAGGCGGCGGTCGGCCGGGCGACGGACTTCGTCTGCATCAATCTGGCGCCGGCCCAGCCGGTGTCGGACCTGCTGCTGCGCCGGGCCGACCTGATCATCGTCAACGAGGGCGAGGCCGAATTCTACGGCGAGGCCCTGCACCACGGCGGCGGCCGGGTGGTGGTGACCAGGGGGGCGAAGGGCGCGGCGCTCTACGAAGGCGGCGAGAGGGTCGCCGAGGCCAGGCCGCCGCACGTGCGGGCGGTGGACGCGACGGGCGCCGGAGACGCCTTCGTGGGCGCTATCACCGTCGCCCTGCTGGAGGGGATGGCGCCGGAGACGGCGCTGAGGTTCGCCTGCGCCGCCGGGGCGCTGGCGGCGACACGGCCGGGGGCCCAGCCGTCGCTGCCGACGCGGGCCGAGGTCGAGGCCATCATTACAGGGACGTAACTTGGGAGGCAGGAAGGGGGCTGGCAGGGTCGCGATCCTGTTTCCGACGACCGTCCGGGGGACCCCATGATGACCCGCACCGCCGCCCTGCTGGGCGCCTCGCTTCTCGTCCTCGCCAGCCCCGCCCTGGCCCAGGAGGCCGCGCCTATCGAGGTGCCGGCGCTCGAGTTCCAGCATCGCGAACTGGCCAATGGGCTGGACGTCTACGCCATGCCCGACCCCACAGCCGGAACGGTGACGGTGACCCTGTGGTACGACGTCGGCGGCAAGGACGATCCGGAGGGACGCTCGGGCTTCGCCCACCTGTTCGAGCACATCCTGAGCCGCAAGACGGCCAACCTGCCCTACGGCCAGATCTCGACCATGGTCGAGAACGCCGGCGGCACGCGCAACGCCTCCACCGGCCAGGACTTCACCAACTACTACGAGACGGTGCCGCCGCAGTATCTGGAGACCATGCTGTGGACCCACGCCGAGCGCATGGCCCGGCCGGTGGTCGACCAGGAGGTGTTCGACACCGAGCGGTCGATCGTCCAGGAGGAGCTGCGCCAGCGCGTCTACGCGCCGCCCTACGGCCGGCTGCAGCGCTTCGTCATCGGCGACAACAGCTTCGACGAGAGCATCTACCGGCGCAGCGTGATCGGCTCCCTCGAGGAGCTGAACTCCGCGCGGATCGACGACGCGCGGGCCTTCCACGAGGCCTACTATCGCCCGGCCAATGCGACGATGATCGTCTCGGGCAATTTCGACCCGGCCCAGCTGGATCGCTGGGTCGACCAGTATTTCGCCGACATCCCCAATCCGGACCGGCCCACACCGGCGTTCGAGCGGCCGGTCGAGACGCCGCGGACCCAGCCCCGGCTGGTGGAGGCCTACGCTCCGAACGTGCCCCTGCCGGCGGTGGCGGCGATCTTCCCCGGCGTGGCGGCCGACCACGCCGACGCGCCGGCGCTGGACGTGCTGCAGGCGATCATGTCGCGCGGCGAGAGCTCGCGGCTGTACCAGGCCCTGGTCTACGAGACCCAGCTGGCCGCCAACGCAGGGTTCGGCCAGAACGACATGGAGGAGGACGGGGTGATCACCGTCTCGGCCACCGTCGCCCAGGGCAAGGCCATACCGGATGTCGAGGCGGCGCTGAACGCGGAGCTGGAGCGGGTGCGCACGGCGCCGGTGACGGCGGCCGAGCTGAACGAGGCGAAGACCGAGATCGTCGCCGCGGCGCTGCGCCAGCGCGAGACCGCATCGGGGCGCGCCTTCATCCTCGGCCAGTCGATCGTGTCGCAGAACGATCCGCGCGCCGCCGACGAACGGCTGGCGGCGGTGCAGCGGGTGACGGCGGAGGACGTGCAGCGGGTGGCGCAGCAGTATCTGGACGAGCGGGCGCGGGTGTCGATCCGGTACCAGGACGAAAGCGCCCGGCCGGAAGGCGTGCCCGAGGACAGCTGGCGCAATCCGGCCCCGGTCCCGACCTTCCTGAGCGTGCCGCCGGCGGTGCTGCCGCCGCACGAACTGCTGCCCGAGGGGCGGCGCATGGCGCCGCCGCCGCTGGGCGAGGCGCGCGAGGCCGTGACCCCGGCGGTGGCCGAGCGCACCCTGCCGAACGGCTTGCGAGTCATCGTGGCGAAGTCGACGGACCTGCCGATCATGAACGCCCAGCTGGTGCTGGGCGGGGGGGCGGCGGCCGACCCGGCGGAGCGGCCCGGGCTGGCGACGATGACGGCGGGGCTGGCCACCCAGGGCGCGGGCGGGCGTTCAGCCCCCGAGATCGCGCGGACGCTGGAGGCGCTGGGCGCCAACATCGGCGGCGGGGCCGGTTCTGACGCCACCCAGATGTTCGTCTCGGCCCCGATCGCCTCGGCTGACGCGGTCGGCGCGGTGCTGGCCGATGTGGTGCAGCGCCCGGACTTCGCCGAGGCCGAGGTGGCCCGCAGCCGCACCCAGGCCGTCAACGGCCTCCGCGTGAACCTGCGCCAGCCCGGGCCGCTGGCCTCGCTGGTGCTGAACCGGCTGGTGTACGGGGCCGCGCCCTACGGGGCGCCGACCTCAGGCACCCCGACCTCGGTGGCGGCGATCACCCGCGACGAGGTGGTCGCCTTCCACG
>JAEYUE010000112.1 GCA_023433655.1 Pseudomonadota bacterium
GGATCAGCTTCCAGCGGCGGTCGCGGACCCCCCGGTGCGGGCGGACGCAGTGGGCGGCGGGGAATTCGAAATACTGGTACAGGAAGTCCTGGCGCCAGTCGGCCGGGACCTGGCCGGCGACCACGCCCCTCCAGCTGCGGCCGTGCATGTGCGGGTCGCGGTCGAGTCCGGCGTAGTCGAGGAAGGTCGGGGCGACGTCGACGTTGAGCACCACCTGGTCGCGGTTGACCTGTCCGGGCGCGATCGAGGCGGGGTGGCGGACGAGGAAGGGCACCTTGATCGACTGTTCGTACATCAGCCGCTTGTCGAACATGCCGTGGTCGCCGAGGAACATGCCGTTGTCGGTGGTGTAGACGACCACGGTGTTCTCGCTCAGGCCCTCGGCGTCCAGCAGATCGAGCATGCGGCCGACGTTCTCGTCGACACCCAGCAGGACCCGGTAGTAGTCCTTGATGAAGTGCTGGTAGTTGAGCCGGGCCCGCTCCTCGACGGGCATGTCGGCGCGGACACCGCGGTTCCGGTAGTCGGGCATGTCGGCGATCAGCATGTCGGCGGCGCGGATCGCGCGGGGGCGGCCGGCGATATCCTCCATGAAGGTCGGCGGCGGCGGGATGTCGACGTCGGCGAAGGCGTTTCTGAACCGCTCGGCCGGCTCCCAGCCGCGGTGGGGAGCCTTGAACTGGAACAGCAGGGCGAAGGGCCTGTCCGCAGGCCGGTTGCGGACGAATGCGCCGGCCGTTTCGCCGATGACGTCGTCGGTGTGGCCCTGGCCGCGCGTGCGGACGCCGTTCACCTCCATCGGCGGGTTGAAGTACTGGCCCTGGCCGGGGAGGACGGCGCTGTAGTCATAGCCCTGCGGGGGCGTGTTCACATGCCACTTGCCGACGACGCCGGTGTGGTAGCCGGCCTTGCGCAACATCAGCGGCCAGGTGGCGTCGTGGTTGAGCAGAGGCTCGTTGTTGAAGTTCGATTCGGCGCCGTTGGTGACCATGCCGTGGGCGTGGGAGTAGAGGCCGGTCAGGTAGGTGGCGCGGCTGGGCAGGCACAGGGAGTTGGTGACGAAAGCGTTCTCGAAGCGCACGCCGCCGGCGCCCAGCCGGTCGAGATTCGGCGTCCGCAGGATGCGGTTGCCGTAGGCCGACATGGCCGACTGGGCGTGGTCGTCGGTCATGATGAAGATGATGTTCGGCCGGTCGCGCCGGGACGCGCCCACCGGGGCCGTGGCGCAGCCGGCGGCGGTCAGGGCGGCCATACCGGTCATCCCCTGCAGCACGCGGCGACGGTCGGTGGGCTGGCGCATGGAAGCCTCTCCTGTCGCGTCTCCGGTTCAGGATTGCAGGCCCCGTAACCGATTACAACCGACCGGGCCCCAGGCGCGGGAACCCCGGACGGGGCGGCGGCATCGAACGGATGATGCAGCCACGATGAGGAAGCCCATGCTCGCTCTCAGCCCCACCGCCGCCGAGCCCTTCGAGGAGCCGACCTGCCTGCCGTACCGACGGCCCAGCCGGGCCGAGGCGGAGGCCGCGGTGCGCACCCTGATCGGCTGGGCCGGGGACGATCCGCGCCGCGAGGGGCTGCAGGCCACGCCGGGGCGGGTGGTGCGGGCCTATGAGGAGTGGTTCGCCGGCTATGGCGAGGACCCGGCGGAGATCCTGGAGCGGACCTTCGGCGAGGTGGCCGGCTATGACGAGATGGTGCTGCTGAGGGACATTCCGGTGGAATCGACCTGCGAGCATCACATGGCGGCGATCCGGGGCGTGGCCCATGTCGCCTACCTGCCGCGCGAGCGGGTGGTCGGCATCTCCAAGCTGGCCCGGCTGGTCGACGCCTTCGCGCGGCGGCTGCAGATCCAGGAGCGGCTGACGGCGGAGATCGCCGAGGCGCTGGAGCGGACGCTGATGCCCCGGGGCGTGGCGGTGATCATCGAGGCCACACACGAATGCATGTCGTCGCGCGGGGTGCGAAAGCATGGAGCGGGATTGGTGACACGGCGCTTCACCGGGGTGTTCGAGGACGGCGAGGCGCGGCGCGAGGTGCTGGCGGCGCTGGCTGGCTGAGGCGCCGGGAACCTTGCGCGGGGCGGCGCATCCAACCGATATCAGAGCCCGGAGACCGCCATGCGTCCGCTGAAGCACATCGATCACGACGGCCTGCCCGAAGCCGAGCTGGTGCGACTGGCGCAGGCCGGCGACGGGGACGCCTTCCGGGTCATCATGCAGCGCGGCAACCAGCGCCTGTTCCGGGTGGCGCGCGGGGTGGTGCGGGACGACGCCGAGGCCGAGGACGTGCTGCAGGAGGCCTATGTGCGGGCCTTCGCGGCCATCGGGGGCTTCAGGGGCGAGGCGGGCGTGATGACCTGGCTGACCCGCATCGTCCTCAATGAGGCGCGGGGGCGGCTGCGACGGCTGCGGCCGACGGTGGGCGTCGAGCAGATCGAGGCGGCCCAGATGGAGGGAGGCCAGGTGATTCCCTTCCCCAACGCCTTCGGGACAGCCAGTCCCGAGGCGGATGCGGCGCGGGCCCAGATCCGCGGCGTGATCGAGCACGCCGTGGACGAGCTGCCGGAGGCCTTCCGGATGGTCTTCATCCTGCGCGACATCGAGGAGCTGAGCATCGAGGAGACGGCGGCCCAGCTCGGCGTCCGGCCGGAGACGGTGAAGACCCGGCTGCACCGGGCCCGGCGGCTGCTGCGCGAGGCCCTTGACGCGCGGCTGGCGGGCGCCATGGCCGAGGCCTTCCCTTTCCTGGGCGCCCGCTGCGGCCGCATCATCGAAGCGGTGCTGGCGCGGCTGGCGGCCCACGGGCGGATCGTCAGGGGATCGGGAACCTCGACGACGGTCTGACATCCAACGGGCAAGGCGGCCGTATTCCCGGCGCCCCGTTTCACGGAGATCCCGAGATGTTCAGAACCCTCATCGCCGCCGGCGCGCTGGCGCTGGCCCCGCTCACGGTCGCGACGGCCCAGGAAGCCGGACCTACCGACGCCCAGATCGCCCACATCGCCTGGACGGCCGGCCAGCTGGACATCGCCGCGGCCGAACAGGCGCTGGAGAAGTCCCGCAACCCGGAGGTCCGCGCCTTCGCCGAGCTGATGGCGCGAGACCATGCGGCGGTGAACGAGCAGGCCGTGGCGCTGGTGACGAAGCTGGCGGTGACGCCGGAGGACAATGCGACCAGCGCGGCCCTGACCGAAGCCGCCAAGGCCACCCACGATCGGCTGGCGGCGCTGGAGGGCGCGGCCTTCGACGCGGCCTATGTCGCCAATGAGGTGGCCTTCCACCGCACCGTGAACGGCGCGCTGGAAGGAACGCTGATCCCGGAGGCCGACAACGCCGAGCTGAAGGCGCTGCTGGAGACCGGGCTGAGCCTGTTCCGGTCCCATCAGACGCACGCCGAACATCTGGCCGGGTCGGTGCGCTAGCCATGCCCGGACTGGAACAAAGCCGCCGCGCCGTGCTGGTCGGTGTGGCGGCCTCGGCCGCCGCCGTCGCCCTGCCGGCGGCGGCGCGGCCGCCGCGCACCCACACCCTGGTGATGGAAAAGATGCGGTTCGGGCCGTCGCCGGCGGGCCTGCGGGTCGGGGACACCATCCTGTGGGTCAACCGCGACCTGTTCCGGCATACGGCCACGGCCCGGGACGGCTCGTTCGACGTCGACCTCGCCCGGGGCGAAAGCGGAAGGACGGTGCTGAGGCGGGCGGGGACCATCCCCTACATCTGCCGCTTCCACCCCGGGATGACCGGCACGCTGACGGTCGCGGCCTGATCGAGGGCGGTGGGACGATCGGCCGCTTCTCCCGGCGCGGGAGAAGGTCTATCCAGCCGGCATGACCGCTTCCCAAGACACCGCTCCCGACACCTGGACCGTCGCCGGCCGGACCTTTTCGAGCCGACTGATCGTCGGCACCGGCAAGTATGCGACCTATCAGCAGAACGCCGAGGCGGCCGAGGCGGCGGGGGCGGAGATCGTCACCGTCGCCCTGCGGCGGGTGAATCTGTCGGACCCGTCGCAGCCGATGCTGGTGGACTACGTGAAGCCGGACCGGTTCACCTTCCTGCCGAACACGGCGGGCTGCTTCACCGGCGAGGACGCGGTGCGGACCCTGCGGCTGGCGCGCGAGGCGGGCGGCTGGGATCTGGTCAAGCTGGAGGTGCTGTCGGACACGGCGCACCTGTATCCGGACATGGTCGAGACGCTGAGGGCGCTGGACCTGCTGGTCAAGGACGGCTTCGACGTCATGGTCTACTGCACCGACGACGTGGTCATGGCGAAGCGGCTGGAGGAGGCCGGGGCGGCGGCGATCATGCCGGCGGCGGCGCCGATCGGCTCGGGCCTGGGCATCCAGAACCGGGTCAACATCCGGCTGATCGTCGAGCAGGCCGGCGTGCCGGTGCTGGTCGACGCCGGGGTGGGCACCCCGTCGGACGCCACCCTGGCCATGGAGCTGGGCTGCGACGCGGTGCTGATGAACACCGCCATCGCCGGCGCGAAGGATCCGATCCGCATGGCGCGGGCGATGAAGCACGCGGTCATCGCCGGGCGCGAGGGCTATCTGGCCGGGCGGATGCCGAAGCGGATGTACGCCAGCGCCAGCTCGCCGATGGCGGGGTTGATCTGACGACGACGGCCGGCGGGCAGGTCTGACGCCCCGCCGGAGAGCAAGATTTTGCCCTGGCCCTTCTCGAAAATTGAGGTGGCGGAGTCGACAGGGTCGACATGCGCCCTATGGAAATTCAAAAACTTGAAACCCTCGCGCCGTCGGCCGACACGGGGCCCTTGCGCAAGATTCGACCTGTGGATGGGGGGCCTTGGGGTGCGTTGATGCGCGCCGGGCGGGCGGTCGTGCGGGGGGATTCACCTGTCAAAGACCCGGCGGGCGCCGGAGGCCCGGAGGGCAGTATGCGGTCGCCGGCTCCTCAGGCGGGAAGATCGGCCCGAGAAAACGCCATGTCTCTGGAACAACAGGAGAGTTTTCCGGAAACCCTGCTGGAAATCCGCCGATCGCCAGCAAGCTTCACAGGCTTGGCCGCCGCCCCTCTTTCCATGGGAGACAGGGCGCGCGCGGGCGGGTGGTCCCGAGGGGGATCGGCCGTTAGGATGGCCGGGCGTTCGCCAAGGGATCGACCATGCCCCGTCTCAGCCGCCGCCTTGTGATCGGTTCCGCCGCCGTCTTCGCCTTGGCCGGAAGCGCCCGCGCCCAGACTCGGGGAAGCCGGCAGCTGGCGGTGTACAAGTCGCCGACGTGCGGCTGTTGCGAGGGCTGGGTCGCGCATATGCGGCAGGCGGGTTTCACGGTGGCGGTGCATGTGGTGGAGGACCCGGGAACGGTTCGTCGGGCCCGGGGGCTGTCCGACGCGCTGGCGTCCTGCCACACCGCGGTGATCGGCGGCTATGCGATCGAGGGCCATGTGCCCGCGGCGGACGTGACGCGGCTGCTGGCCGAGCGGCCGGAGGCGGTCGGCCTGGCTGTCCCGGGCATGCCGATGGGCTCGCCGGGGATGGAGGCGCCGGGCGGCCGCAAGCAGCCGTTCGATACGCTGCTGGTGCTGCGGGGCGGGCAGACGCGGGTGTTTGCGCGGCATAATCGGGCCTGACGTTCGTCATCCTCCGGCGAGCGCGAGCGAGACCCGGGGGACCCGGCGGCGCGCGCGAGCGCGAAGTTGTCGGGAGCGCCGTCGCTCGATCCAGCCTGCCTGAACAGATCGCCCTCGGCGCCGCTGGGTCCCCCGGTCGGCGCGGCTGCGCCGCTTGCCGGAGGATGACGAAAGGGAGGGGCGCGCGGGTTGGCTGAATCCTTCGCGGGGGCTAGGACAGCGCTTCCTCCCGACGAGAGCCGACCATGCACGACATCCGCGCCATCCGTGACAATCCCGACGCCTTCGTCGCCGGGTGGTCGTCGCGCGGGGTGGAGGATGCGCGGGGGCTGGTCGACGGGATCCTGACGCTGGACCGGGAACTGCGCGCGGCGCAGACGGCGGGGCAGGAGGGGCTGTCGAAGCGCAATGCGGCGTCGAAGGCGATCGGCGCGGCCATGGCGAAGAAGGACATGGCCGAGGCCGAGCGGTTGAAGGCCGAAGTGGAGAGCCTGAAGGGCGAGATCGCCGCGGCGGAGGCGACCGAGCGGGAGGTGGGGGCCAAGCTGCGCGACCTGCTGGCCAAGCAGCAGAATCTGGCCGCGGCCGACGTGCCCGACGGCGAGGACGAGAGCGCCAACGTTGAGGTGAGCCGCTGGGGGACGCCGCGCGAGGGCGGGCCGGCCAAGGATCACGCCGATCTGGGCGAGGCCCTGGGGCTGCTGGACTTCGAGGCGGCGGCGCGGATGTCGGGCGCGCGGTTCGCGGTGCTGAAGGGCGGGCTGGCGCGGCTGGAGCGGGCGATCGGCCAGTTCATGCTGGACGTGCAGACGGGCGAACATGGCTATCTGGAGGTCAATCCGCCGTATCTGGTCCGCGACGAGGCGATGTTCGGGACGGGGCAGCTGCCGAAGTTCGAGGAGGATCTGTTCCGGATCGGCGAGCACCTGCTCATCCCCACCGCCGAAGTCTCCCTGACCAATCTCGTGCGCGAGCAGATCCTGCCGGAGGGCGAGCTGGCCGAGCCGATCCGCTACACCGCCCTGACGCCGTGCTTCAGGGCCGAGGCGGGGTCGGCGGGGCGGGATACGCGCGGGCTGATCCGGCAGCACCAGTTCCACAAGGTCGAGCTGGTCTCGATCACCCGGCCGGAGGACTCCGAGGCCGAGCACGAGCGCATGGTCGGCTGCGCCGAGGCGATCCTGCAGAAGCTGGAGCTGCCCTACCGCAAGGTGCTGCTGTGCAAGGGCGACATGGGCTTCTCGGCCCGCAAGACCTACGACCTCGAGGTCTGGCTGCCGTCGCAGGGGACCTATCGCGAGATCAGCTCGTGCTCGAACTGCGGCGACTTCCAGGCCCGGCGCATGGACGCGCGGTTCAAGCGCGACGGCGAGAAGAAGACCGAATTCGTGCACACCCTGAACGGCTCGGGCCTGGCGGTGGGGCGGACGCTGGTGGCGATTCTCGAAAACTACCAGGACGAGGGTGGGCGGATCGCCGTGCCGGCGGCGCTGGTTCCCTATATGGGCGGTGTGACCCATGTGGGCGCGGCTGGATGAGAGAGGGTGTCATGAGCAAGGTTCTGATCGGATTTTCGGCGCTGGCGCTGACGGCCTGCGTCTCGGTCCCGCCGCCGGCGGCGTACGCGCCGACGGACACGGCCTTCACCGGCTGGGTGCGGTTCACGGACGAGGAGTTCCAGCTCTACGCCGACCGGGACCAGGTGCTGCAGCCGTTCTCGCGGCCCTGCGTCTCGGGGGCGGCGTCGCGGGACGAGATGCGCCAGGCGATGCGGGATCTGGGCGGGCAGAAGGTGACGATCACCGGGCGAACCGCGACGTGGTCTGACCGCCTGCCGGGCGACCGGATCGAACACGCGGGCTCGGTCATCCGCAACGCCTGCGGCGGGGCGTTCGTGATCCTGGCCGACGATATCCGCCCCGCCAGCTGATCGGAGTTCGATTGCGCATTCTCCTGACCAACGACGACGGGATCGAGGCCGAAGGGCTGGCGTGTCTGGAGCGGATCGCCCGCACGCTGTCCGACGAGGTGTGGATCTGCGCGCCGCAGGTCGAGCAGTCCGGCAAGGGGCGGGGGGTCACCCTGACCGAGCCGCTGCGGGTCAACCGGCTGGGCGACAAGCGCTTTGCGGTGACCGGCACGCCGACCGACTGCGTCGTCCTGGCGGTCAACGACCTGATGCCGGAGCGGCCGGACCTGGTGCTGTCGGGCGTCAACCGGGGACACAACGTCGGCGAGGACTGTTCCTATTCGGGGACGGTGGCCGGGGCGCTGCAGGGCATGGCCTTCGGCATCCGCTCGATCGCCCTGAGCCAGAGCCTGGAGCGCTTCCACGACGAGGTGCGGGCCCACTGGGAGACGGCCGAGGCCTTCGCGCCGGGCATCATCGAGCGGCTG
>JAEYUE010000200.1 GCA_023433655.1 Pseudomonadota bacterium
GCACCGTGTTCGAGAAGTTCCTGACCTTCGGCGACGGTCCGACCGACGCGATCATGGTCGACAACGACGACTGGCTGTCGACCTACGGCTACGTCCAGTTCCTGCGCGAGTACGGCACGCACTTCACGGTCAACCGCATGCTGGCCTTCGACTCGGTCAAGCTGCGCCTCGAGCGCGAGCAGCCGATGACCTTCCTCGAGTTCAACTACATGCTGATGCAGTCGGTGGACTTCCTCGAGCTCAACCGCCGCTTCGGCTGCACCCTGCAGATGGGCGGCTCCGACCAGTGGGGGAACATCACCTCGGGGGTCGACCTGGTCCGGCGGGTCGACCACAAGGCCGCCTTCGGCCTGACCACCCCGCTGCTGACCACCGCCTCGGGCGGCAAGATGGGCAAGACGGCGCAGGGCGCGGTATGGCTGAACGCCGACCAGCTGAGCCCCTACGACTACTGGCAGTTCTGGCGCAATGTCGACGACGCCGACGTGGGCAGGTTCCTGCGCCTGTTCACCGACCTTCCGCTGGACGAGATCGCCCGGCTCGAGGCGCTGGAGGGCGCGGGCATCAACGACGCCAAGAAGGCGCTGGCCGACGCCGCCACCACCATGCTGCACGGCGCCGACGCCGCCGCCCATGCCCGCGGCGCCGCCGAGGCCGCCTTCGAGCAGGGCCGCCTGTCCGCCGACCTGCCCACCGTCGAACTGCCCCGCGACGAGGTCGTCGGCGCCATGCTCGCCGCCGTCGCCACCAGGGCCGGGCTGACTGGTTCCAATGGCGAGGCGCGTCGCCTCGCCCAGGGCGGCGGCCTGCGCCTCAACGACGAGGCCATCGCCGACGCGGCCCGGCTGATCGACGCGGCGGACGTCAACGCCGACGGCGTGTTCAAACTGGCCGCGGGCAAGAAGAAGATCGTCCTCGTGAGGCCCGTCTGATGACCGAGATCACCGAAGGCATGAAGGCTCCGGACTTCGACATGGAGACCGCCGGCGGCGGCCGCGTCTCGTCCGCCGGGCTGAAGGGCCGGCCGTACGTCCTCTACTTCTACCCGAAGGCCGACACCCCCGGCTGCACCGCCGAAGGCCAGGACTTCTCCGCCCTCATCGGTGAGTTCGAGGCCGCAGGCGCCGCGGTGGTCGGCGTCTCGCGCGACCCGGTGAAGAAGCTCGACCGCTTCCGCGACAAGTACGACCTCAAGGTCGCCTTCGCCTCCGACGAAGGCGGCGAGGTCACCGAGGCGTGGGGCGTGTGGGGCGAGAAGAAGCTCTACGGCCGCGTCTACATGGGCGTCGAGCGCGCCACCTTCCTGGTCGACGGCGACGGCGTCGTGCGCCGCGCCTGGCGCAAGGTGTCGGTCAAGGGCCACGCCGCCGAAGTCCTCGCCGCGCTCCAGGCGCTCTGACTGGACGCGAATCTGAGCTGCGACAGCTATCCAGCGTTGTGGACCAGATTCGCCCATACGCCTGACAGGCGAATATTCGGGGCGAATACCTTCATTGTTCGCGCGAACGCTCTTCAGGATGGTTAACAAACCCTGAACAGACTTGTCCCCACCCCGCCTGGTGGCGCATAACCCTGCCCGGTGCGTGGGGGCGTAGCGTAATGACCAGGCAGACGGCAGGCGAAAGGTCGCTGATGGGTCGGTGGTTTCCGACCCGGTACGTCTATCTCCGGGATGGCGACGAGGTCCGGGCCTGGGCCCTGACTCCGGGCCGGCAGGCGCTCGGCGCCGTCGCGGCTGTCCTCGTCGGAGGATGGTTCCTGATCGCATCGGGCGGCTTCGCCCTCGATCTCGTCATGCAGAGCCGGGCCGACCACGCCATCGCCCGCGCCCGCGCCGCCTCCGAGCGTCTCAACGCCGACCTGCAGGCGCGCCTCGACAGCGCTGTGGTGCGCATGAACGCCACCACCGGCTCGCTCGACGAGATGGCCCAGATGGTCGAGCGCCGTCATGCCGCCCTGACCCAGGTCATGGGCATGTTCCGCGGCGTCGAGGGCGCCGAGGCCGCCCTGGCCCCTGCCCCCTCCCTTGACCCGGCCGAACATACGCCGGTGCAGCGCATGCTGGCCGTGCGCATGGATCAGGAGCGGCTGATCGACCGAGCCGAATCCGTGGCCCAGACCCGCGCCGAACGCCTGCGCCTCGCCTTCCGTCTCGCGGGGCTCAACCCTTCAGCCTATGCGCCGCGCGGCGGAGCCGGCCTCGGCGGGCCGCTGGTCGAGGCTCGTGATCCCCGGGCGCTCGCCGCCATCCTAGACGTCGACGAGGCCTTCGCCGTGCGCATCCGCCGGGCCGCCGACAACCTGTCCGACATGCGCGGCCTGGCCGACGCCGCCGAGGGGATGCCCTTCCACCGCCCGACCGAGGCGCGCACCACGTCCGGCTACGGCGTCCGGTTCGACCCGTTCAACAGCCGCCCCGCCTTGCACCAGGGTCAGGACTTCGCCGCCCCCCTCAACACGCCCATCCGCGCTCCGGCCCCCGGCGTCGTCTCCTTCGTCGGCGTGCGTTCAGGGTATGGCAACACCGTCGAGATAGATCATGGGCGCGGTTTCAAGACGCGCTACGCCCATCTGAACTCCATGGCCGTCCGCCCCGGCCAGCGCGTCGCGCTGGGCCAACGCATCGGCGCCATGGGCACGACCGGACGCTCCACCGGCGTTCACCTGCACTATGAGGTGTGGATGAACGGCCGCCCGCAAAACCCAGCCCGCTTCCTGAGAGCCGGAGACCAACTTGTTCAACAGGACTAAATCCCCCGCCCCGCAGCCCCGCTCCGACACGGGCTCCGCCATCCCGCCGCTGCCGGACTTGCCGACGCCCGGCGCCCCGGCCCCGTCGGCCCCGGCCGGCGCGCGCCCCGCGCCCTCGCCGGCATCCCAGCGCGGCCTGTCGACCCTGTCCTCGGACCTGCAGTTCGACGGCAACATCTCGGGCGGCGGCGACCTTCAGATCGACGGCGCCATCAAGGGCGACGTGCGTGTCGGTCGGCTGATCGTCGGCGAGACCGGCGCGGTCGAGGGCGGCGTCTCGGCCGACTACGTCGAGGTCCGCGGCCGCATCGTCGGCAATGTCTCGGGCAAGCAGGTCAAGCTGATCGCCACCGCCTATGTCGACGGCGACATCACCGCCGAGCAGCTGTCGATCGACATCGGCGCCTACTTCCAGGGCCGCGTGCTGCAGGGCCGTCGCGAGGCGCCCGCCGCCGCCCCGGCGTCCAAGCCGGCGCCCGCGCCCGAGCCCGCGCCGCAGATCATCGACATGAAGCCCGGGGCCTGAACCTCCGGCCCCAGGACTGAAAAGGCCCCGGATCGCTCCGGGGCGTTTTTTGCTAGTCGACGGTCGATCCGCGCGTCTCGCCGACCCGGGCCGCCAGGGCCGCGCCCATGAAGGCGTCGAGGTCGCCGTCCAGCACGCCCTGGGTGTCGGAGGTTTCGACGTTGGTCCGCAGGTCCTTGACCATCTGATACGGCTGCAGGACGTAGGACCGGATCTGGTGGCCCCAGCCGATCTCCGTCTTGGCGTCGGCCAGCGCCTGGGCCGCGGCCTCGCGCTTCTGCAGCTCCAGCTCGTACAGCCGCGCGCGCAGCATCTTCCATGCCTGCTCGCGGTTCTGGTGCTGCGAGCGGCCGGCCTGGCAGGCCACCACGGTGTTGGTCGGGACGTGGGTCAGGCGCACCGCCGAATCGGTCTTGTTGATGTGCTGGCCGCCGGCCCCGGAGGCCCGGTAGGTGTCGGTGCGCACATCGGCCGGGTTGATGTCGATCTCGATGGCGTCGTCAACCACCGGGGACACCCCGATCGAGGCGAAGGAGGTATGGCGCTTGGCCGCCGCGTCGTAGGGGCTGATGCGCACCAGCCGGTGCACGCCCGATTCCGATTTCAGCCAGCCGTAGGCGTTGGGGCCCTTCACCTGGATGGTGGCCGACTTGATGCCGGCCTGTTCTCCGGCCTCTTCGGCCTCGACCTCGACCTCGTAGCCGTGGGCGCGGGCCCAGCGGGTGTACATGCGCAGCAGCATGCCGGCCCAGTCGTTCGATTCGGTGCCGCCGGCCCCGGAGTTGACTTCCAGATAGGCGTCGTTGCCGTCGGCCTCGCCGGACAGCAGGGCCTCCAGCTCGGCCCGGGCGGCGCGCTCCTTGATCGCCTTCAGCGAGGCGCGGGCGTCCTCGAGGGCGGCCTCGTCGCCCTCCTCGTCGGCCATCTCGGCCAGCATGACCCCGTCCTCGAGGCCCTGCTCCATCTCCCTGACGGCGTTGATCTGGCTCTCCAGGCGCGAGCGTTCGCGGCTGACGGCCTGGGCCTCGTCGGGCTTGTCCCACAGGGTCGGGTCCTCGACCCGGGCGTTCAGCTCATCGAGCTTTCGGACGGCGACATCCCAGTCAAAGACGCCTCCTGAGC
>JAEYUE010000221.1 GCA_023433655.1 Pseudomonadota bacterium
GCGGATGCTCTCGCCCATCGAGCCCAGATGGACCGGGATATGCGGAGCGTTGGCGATTAGCGCCCCCCCGGCGTCGAAGACGGCGCAGCTGAAGTCGAGCCGCTCCTTGATGTTGACGGAATAGGCCGTCGCCCGCAGCGCCTCGCCCATCTGTTCGGCGCAGGCCATGAAGCGGCTGTTGAACACCTCCAGCAGGATCGGGTCGACCCCGGTTCCGACGGCGGTCCGGGCGGGCAGGGGGACGACGCGTTCGAGGATCAGGTTCAGACCGGCGTCGACCGTGGCTCGCCAGCCCGGCTCGACCACGGTGGTGCCTGTGTCCTCCAGCACCACGGCAGGGCCTTCGACGACGGCGCCCGGGGCGAGGTCGGCGCGGCGCCAGACGGGCGTTTGCCGACGCTCGCCGGCCATCCAGACCGGGATTTCGTCCACAGGCAGGGCAGGGCCGCCGCCGCGGGCGTGGGGCGCATCCGCGATGCGATCCGGGACGCCCGCGGCCTCGACCTCCAGGGTCTCGACCGCCAGCGCCTTGCCTTCAGCGAAGAAGCCGAAGCGCCGGCGATGCAGGGCCTCGAAGGCGGCGCGCATCCCCTCCGCCGGTCCGAACGGCACGGTCAGGGGGGTGTCGGAGCCGGCGAACTTCACCTCGGCCCGCGCGGCGACGGCGATCTGCGTTTCGGCGAAGCCCTGGGCCGCCAACTCCGCCCGCGCCTCGACCGCCAGATCGGCGATCCGACCGGCCATCTCCCGGTCGCGGGACGGCTCCAGCGGCAGGGCGGCGGTGGCCTGGCGGATCGCCCGCACCTCGGCCAGACCCATCCCATAGGCGGACAGCACGCCGGCGAAGGGGTGCAGCATCACCCGGGTCATGCCGAGCGCGTCGGCGACGAGGCAGGCGTGCTGGCCGCCGGCGCCGCCGAAGCAGTTGAGGACATAGCGGGTGACGTCGTAGCCGCGCTGGATGGAGATCGACTTGATCGCCTCCGCCATGTTCTGCACGGCGATGGTGACGAAACCCTCGGCCAGCGCCTCCGGCGAGGTCTCCCGCCCGGTGGTCGTGGTCACCTCCGCCGCCAGCGTCGCGAAGGCCGCCCGCACCGCGTCGGCGTCGAGGGGCTGGTCGGCGTCGGGCCCGAAGACCGCCGGGAAGAAGCCGGGCTTCAGCTTGCCGAGCATGATGTTGCAGTCGGTGACCGTCAGCGGCCCGCCGCGCCGGTCGGCGAGCGGGCCGGGGACGGCGCCGGCGGACTCGGGGCCGACCCGGAGGCGGGCGCCGTCGAAGCGGCAGATCGACCCGCCCCCGGCCGCCACCGTGTGGATCGACAGCATGGGCGCGCGCAGGCGCACGCCGGCCACCACGGCGTCGGCGGTGCGCTCATATTCGCCGGCGAAGTGCGAGACGTCGGTCGAGGTGCCGCCCATGTCGAAGCCGATGACGCGGTCGAAACCGGCCGCGCGGGCGGTCTCGGCCATGCCGACCACCCCGCCGGCGGGGCCGGACAGGATGGCGTCCTTGCCGCGGAAGGCGTCGGCCGCCGTCAGGCCGCCGCTCGACTGCATGAACAGCAGCGGCGTGGCCTCGCCGAGGTCGCACGCGACGCGGTCGACGTAGGCTCGTAGCACCGGCGACAGGTAGGCGTCGGCGACGGTGGTGTCGCCGCGTCCGATTAGCTTGATCAGCGCCCCGACCTCATGGCTGACCGAGACCTGGTCGAAGCCGATGTCGGCGGCGATCGCCGCCACCTGCCGCTCATGCGCCGGATAGCGCCAGCCGTGCATGAGGACGATGGCGACGGCGCGCAGGCCGGCGTCGAACGCGGCCTGAAGCCCCCGCCTTGTCCCCAGGATATCCAGAGGCTTGTCCACAACCCCGTCGGCGCGCACGCGCTCGTCGATCTCGATCACGCGGCCGTAGAGCTGGTCGGGCAGGCGGATGTGGCGGGCGAACAGGTCCGGGCGGCTCTGCCAGCCGATGCGCAGGGCGTCGGCGAAACCGCGGGTAATGACCAGGACGGTCGGCTCACCCTTGCGCTCGAGCAGGGCGTTGGTGGCCACGGTGGTGCCCATGCGGACGCCCTCGACCAGACCGGCCGGCAGCGGTCCCTTGCCCGCGCCGAGCATGCGGCGCACGCCCTCGACCGCGGCGTCGGCGTATTGTTCGGGATTGTCCGACAACAGCTTGCAGGTGCTCAAACGGCCGTCCGGCGCGCGGGCCACCACATCTGTGAAGGTGCCGCCCCGGTCGATCCAGATCCGCCAGCCGTCGCGGGCGTGTGGAGAAGGCGTGGTCATGACTCGGTCCGGGCGGGCAGCGGCGAGCTGCACGATAGCCAGGCTGCGCGCGGATCGTCCACGCAGTCGTCCCGCCGGGCTCGTGGAGCAGGCGGCTGTCAGGCGGCGCGGGCGCCCATCGCCGCCACGCGCGCGATCAGGCGTTCGCGGTCCTTTCGCGTCTCGACGCCGCCGATGATGGTGTCCCGGATCGGCTTGAAGCCCAGAAGGGCGAGCATGCCGCGCCTGAAGGCCATGAGGGAGTGGCTGAGGAACACCGTCCGGTAGATCAGGGCCGGCATGCCCATGGTGACGACGATGCGGGCCGAACGTCCCTTGAGGCGGCCGGCCCCCGGGGCCACAGCCTTGCCGCCAAAGGCGAAGTCCGGACGGAACGCCTGTTCAAACAGGGCCTTGAGCCTGGCCGGCATCGACCCGAGCCACTGCGGATAGATGACCACCAGGTGCTCGGCCCAGATCAGTTCGTCCTGGAAAGCCCGGACGACGGGGCAGGGCGTTTCCGCCTCCCATTCGGCGCGGCTGGCGAGCGAGGGGAAGTCCATCTCCGACAGACTGATGCGATGCACGACGTGCCCGGCCTGGGCGGCCCCCTCGCAATAGGCCTTGGCGAGGGCGTGGCAGAAGCGCTCCGGATGCGGATCCGGGTGGCCGTCAAGGATGAGGATGCGGCGAGGGTCCACGGAAGCCCTCTAATGCGCCAGGCAGAGAGAGATCTGGCTGTCGCCGACGAGATCGCGGGTGACGCCGCCGAGGGCCCACTCCCGCACCCGGGCATGGCCGTAGCCTCCCGCGACGATCAGGCCCGCGCGTCGGGCCTCGGCCTCGTCAAGAATCTGCCGGCCGGCGGAGCGTTCACCGGGCGGCGCCACGACCGCGTCGACAGCGACCTCGTGCCGCCGCAACCAGGCTGCGACGTCCGCCAGTTCCTCCTTCGCCGCGTCGACGTCATCATCGTCTGGGCGGATGGAGTAGAGGGTCGCCCCCCGGGCGCGCTGAAGCAGGGGAATGGCGGCCGCCACGGCCAGCCGCGCCTCGCGGCAGTCCTTCCATGCGATCAGGGCCGGCTCATCGACCGGGTTGCGCAGCCGCGTCGGGGGGATGACCAGGATCGGCCGGCCGGACCCCATCAGAACGTCGGCGACATCGGGCGCGTGATAGGGCGTCCGGGTGCTGCGGGCGCCGAGGATGACCAGGTCCGCCGAACGGGCGGCGCGGGAGAAGACCTGGCCGGGAAAGCCGATCTTGCCGCGCCAGTCCGCATCGACCCCTCGCTGCTGCACGATCTCCAGAAAGCAGGCCCGGGCCCGCTCGACGTCGGCCTCGGCCATGTCTCGATAAAGGGCGAGGAGTTCGCCGACCATGGCGCCGCCGCTCATGGGGTCGTAGAGGGGCGGGGCGATGGACCCGGCGCACAGGCCGGTGAGGTGGGCGTCGAAGGCGAGAGCGAGGTCGCAGGCCAGTTCGACGCGACCGTCGCTTTCGGGGCCGTCCTCCACCGCGACGAGCAGGCTGGCGTAGGTCATGGTGATCTCCGTATCCTGTTGGAGCGGACACCGGGCCGGCCCCGGCCGCCTTGATCAGGATCAACGCCCCGCGCCTGGCCGGACGCCACGGTGGCGCGCACTGGAGGACCGCAGATGTTCAAGCTCCGCCTCGCCGCCGCCCTTGTCGCCGCCGCCCTCGGGACCGTCGCCTGTGCGGGCCGGGAGCCGCCTGCCCGCTTCCAGGCGGGCGCGCCGGATACGGCGGGCGAGGCCGCCTTGCGGGGCCAGCGGCTGGCCGCCCAGGCCTGCGGCGGCTGCCATGCCATCGGAATCACGGGCGCCAGTCCCCTGGCCGACGCGACCCCCTTCCGCGAGATCGTGCGCCGCCGCTCGCTCGGGGAACTCGAGGAGGGCTTCGCCGCCGGTCTGGTCACCAGCCACCCGGCCATGCCGGCCTTCAACTTCCGCGCCAGCGAGATCGACGATCTGATCGCCTACCTGGAAACGTTGAAGGCGCAGTCGTGACCGGCGGCCGGCCTGGTCGCCGGAAGCGCTCGCCGGAACGGGTTTGACCGCGATCAAGGCTCGCCGGCCCGGAACCCGCGAGGATGGGCGCAAACGGAGAGTCGCCCATGAGCTTCAAACATATCCTCGCCCTGGCCTCGGGCGGCGCCGGCGATGCGTCGGCGCTGGCTTTCGCCGCGGACTTGGCCGCGCAGCACGATGCGGTCGTCGAGGTGCTGCCGGTCTATCCGGACAGCGCCGCGGACATGATCGCTCTTGGCATGGCGCTCGGCGCCTCGCTGTCGCACGACGCCATCGAGGAACTGGCCGCGGCCGAGCGAGAGCTGCAGCGCCGCGTCGAGGAGATCGCCAAACGGGCGGCCAATGAGGCTGACGTGGTCTACGGCCGCGGCGAAGGCGCGCCGCGGTTGTCGGTCCTCACCCGCGGCCTCCGGCCGGGACTGGCCCTGTCGAGGGAGGCGGCCCTCGCGGATGTCGTCGTAGTGGCGCAGGAGGCGATCGGGTCGGCCGGCGGACGGGAGCTCCTCGGTCAGGCTTTGCTGGCGGATCGTGCGCCGATCCTGGTCGCTCGCGGGGAGCCTGGGCGGCTGGCGGGCCCGGCCGCCATTGCGTGGGACGGGAGCCCGCAGGCAGGCCGCGCAGTGCGCGCCGCCTTGCCGCTGCTGGCGATGGCGAGCGCCATCCACGTGCTGCAGTGCGTGTCCGGCCTCGATCCGCAGGCCGGGGATTCGGACATCGAACCGCTTAACGCCTACCTCACGCTCCACGGGGTTGGGGCCGGAGAAGCGACCCTCGTCGAGGGCGAGGATGAGGGCGCAGCCCTGCTGGCCGCCGCGGAGGCGAAGCAGGCCGGGCTTCTGGTGGCCGGGGCGTGGGGCCATTCCCGCCTGCGCGAGACCGTCTTCGGCGGAGCGACGCGCACCTTCCTGCGGCGCGCCGACGGACCCTGCCTGCTGCTGGCGCACTGACATGGCGGTCCGGGAGATTCTCGTTCACCTGGACAGTCCCGACGTCGTCGGCGCGCTGGTCCCCGCGGCCGCGAAACTGGCGCGGGACCTCCGCGCGCCCGCCCTCACCCTCGCCGCACTTGCCGAAATTCCAGTGCGCATGAGCGCCGCCCCCCTGCCTTTCGGCCTGCTGAAAGCGCGCGAGAACGCCCTGCTCGACCTCCTCGACCGCATGGAGACGAAAGCGCGCGACGCCGCGCCCGGCGTCCAGATCGAGTGGCGGGGGGCCGTGTCCCCCGTGGCCCAGTCCCTGCTGGCCCGCTGGGGGGTGCGTGCGGACCTCGTCATCATGTCGCACTGCGGAGACGGCAGCGCCGCCATGGCCCCTGTGGACCTCGGCGCGGCCGTCCTGGCGGCCGGGCGACCGGTCCTGGTGGTCCCGCGGTCGTCGCCGGAACTGAGGTTCGAGCGGGTGCTGATCGGGTTCAAGTCGACGCGCGAGGCGCGCGCCGCGCTCGCCGCCGCCGTGCCCCTGCTCGAGCGGACCCGTCGGGTCCTGATCGCGTCCGTCGGTCCGGCGCCGGCGAACGACCTGCGTGACGCGGCGACCTTCCTGCACGGTCACGGCGTGCGGGCCGAGACGGCCATCATCGACGACGTTTCGGATGGCGACGCCGCCGGCGCACTGCTCGCCCTGGCGGAGGAGGAGAGACCGGATCTGCTGGTCACGGGCGCCTGGGGCCACAGCCGGGCGCGCGAGATGGTGTTCGGCGGCGTCACCCGGACTCTGCTGGCGGACGGCCGCCTGACGTGTCTGATGGTTCATTGATGTCGGGAATCGGGGTCGATCCCGACGTGCTGCCGGCCTTCGCCCTGACCATGGCGTTGATCGAACTCACGCCCGGGCCGAATCTCGCCTGGCTGGCGCTGCTGGCCGCCTCGCGCGGCCGCGGTGCGGGCGTGCGGGCCGTGGCCGGCGTGACGCTCGGCCTGTCCGCCTGGCTGCTGGCGACCCTGTTCGGCCTGGCCGGCACGCCGCTGTTTTCCCCGACAGGTCTGGAGGTGCTGCGCTGGATCGGCGCGGCCTATATGGTCTGGCTGGCCTGGGACGCCCTGAGGCCGTCGTCCGCCACCGCCGGAGGCCTCGACCGGGACCGGCCTTTCCTGCGCGGACTCGTCGCCAACCTGCTCAACCCCAAGGCGGCGGTGTTCTACATCGCCCTGATTCCGGGCTTCATCCGGCCGGCGGCGGGGCCGATCTTCGGGCAGATCCTGATCCTCGGAAGTCTCCACATCGCCATCAGCGTCATGGTTCACGGCGCCGTGGTGATGGGCGCGGCCGAGGCGGCCGCGCGCCTGGCTCCGCCCTGGGTGATGGCGATGCGGATCTTCCTTGCACTTGGCCTGCTGGCGGCCACGATCTGGCTGCTGACCCTCCCCCTGTCTTCCGGATACGCCGCATGACCGCTCACCTGACCTTCCATGGCGCCGCCGAGTGCGTAACCGGCTCCTGCCTGCTGCTGGAGGCGGCGGGTCGGCGAGTTCTGATCGACTGCGGCATGTTCCAGGGCCCTAAGACGCTGAAAGCCCTGAACTACGAACCCTTCCCGTTTCCGGTCGCATCCATCGACGCGGTCCTGCTGACCCACGCGCACATCGATCACTCCGGCCTGCTGCCGAAGCTGGTGAGGGCCGGTTTCCGGGGTCCGATCTTCGCGACCCGGGCCACGAGGGACCTGTGCGAGGTCATGCTCGCCGACGCCGCCGGCATCCAGGAAAGCGAGGTGCGGCGACTGAACCATCGCAATGCGCAGCGCGGCCTGCGGTCTGTCGAACCGATCTATACAGGTGAGGACGTGGATCCGACCCTGCGCCTGTTCGAGCGGGTCAAGTTCGAGGTTCCGGTCGAGGTCGCCAAGGGGATTCAGGCCACCTGGTGGTCGGCTGGTCACCTGCTCGGGGCCGCCTCGATCGAGGTGCGGATCGGAACGGAGGCCGAGGGCCTGTCGCTGCTGTTCTCGGGCGATGTCGGGTCGGGACGGCAGCCGTTCCTGCCGCAACCCGAAGGACCGTCAGGGGTCGATCACGTCATCCTCGAGACCACCTACGGCGACCGCGAACGGATCGACCTGGAGCTGGCCGCGCGACGCCGGGCCCTGGCCGCGGAGATGCGCGAGGCGCGCGCCGCGGGCGGGCCCATGCTGCTGCCGACCTTCGCGGTGGGCCGCGCCCAGGAGCTGATCCTGGATTTGCTGGCGGTGATGGACGAGGAGCCCGAGCTCGCTTGCGAGATTTTCCTCGACTCGCCCCTGGCCATCGAGGCGACGGATGTCTTTCTGAGGCGCGGCTGGAACCCGGGCGCCGGCGAGAACCCGTTCGAGCCGCTGCGTCACGCCACGCGGCTGCATCATCTGATGCGGCCCCAGGAGAGCGATCGACTGGAGCGTCTGACCGGCTGGCACATCATCCTGGCCGGAAGCGGGATGTGCGAGGCGGGCCGCATCCGTCGGCACCTCAAACGCCTGTTGTGGCGCAAGGAGGCGACGGTGCTGATCACCGGCTTCCAGGCCGCGGGCACTCTGGGGCGGTTTCTGGTGGAGGGCCGCTCCGCCGTGCGCATCCAGGGCGAGGAGATCAGGGTAGGGGCCCGGATCCGTAACCTGGACTGCTACTCAGGACACGCTGACGCCACCGATCTGGCCGACTGGCTCGCCGCCCGGGCTCCGGTCGGCGGCTCCGTGCTGCTGAACCACGGCGAGCCCGGCGCGACGGCCGCCTTTGCGGAACGCCTGGGGCAGGGGGGATTCCGCCCCGTGGTCGCCCGGCTTGACCGGACCTACGCCCTCACCCGTACGAGCGCGCAGCCGCTGGAGCGGGGAGAAGCCCGGCTGGAGCCGGGTCAGGCCACCCGCCTCGACTGGCACAATGACCGCTCGGCGTTTCTGGTGGCCCTCAATGAACGGCTGCAGGCCCTGCCCGGCGACGCGGACCGGAGCCGGCTGCTGGCGATCCTGCACGGCGCGCTGGAGGCCGGAAGCGGC
Organism: Pseudomonadota bacterium; assembly: GCA_023433655.1. GTDB lineage: Bacteria > Pseudomonadota > Alphaproteobacteria > Caulobacterales > Caulobacteraceae > Brevundimonas. Next base: position 8,290 of record JAEYUE010000221.1, read on the forward strand.
GGTCCCGCCGGCCAGGCTTCGGACCCAGCGGCCGTCGAGGCCGGCGTCTCAGCGGAGCCTCACTGACACTCCGCACCGCTCCACACGCCGGGGCAGACGAGCTCCAGCCGGGTCCCGTCGGCGCCGACGGCGCGAGCCATCCGGGCGTGGAGCTGGTTTATGAGGCGGGCGATGAGGTTGAGGCCGAATCCCGGTGTCCAGGCCCCGAGAGCCTCGCCGACGCCGGTGTCCGCGACGACCAGCCGCGCTCCTTCGGCGCAGGGCTCGAGGGTGACCTCGACCGCGCCTGCGCGGCCGGCGAGGCCGTGTTCGAGGGCGTTTCCGACCCATTCCGCGGTGATCATCGCCAGCGCCGAGGCGGTCTTGGGGCGTGCGCACACAGGTTGAAGGTCGACGCGGATGTCGACCGCGCGATCGCCAGCATCGAGCGCCGCGACATCGTGGACGACATCGGCGAGCAGGTCGTCAAGGCGCACCCGGTCGCCCCCGCTCTCCTGGAGCCGCTGGTGAAGCCGCATGATGATGCGGACACGTCGACCCGCCTCGCTAAGCACCGAGGCCGCCTCGGGCGGCGCGCTGCGGCTTTCCATGGTCAGGAGGCTGACAACGGACTGCAGGCTGTTCCCGATCTGATGATGCGCCGCCCGAACCGCGTCGGGCGCGGGGTTGCGCGACGGGACTGAACTGGCTGGCATTCGAGCTCTCCCCATCGATTGCAGAGAGGTTAACGCCTGGAGAACCGCGTCCACATTGAGCGAGATCAAGGCCGGGCGGAAGGAGGCGGAGACAATCCCTGCATGGAAAGCCCCGCTCTACGCCTCGCTGTGATCGTCGCCCATCCGCGGCGCCGGAGCTTCACCGTCGCCATGGCCGAGGCCTTCGCGGCCGCGGCGCGGGAGGCCGGGGCCGAGGTGGCGTTGCATGATCTTTACCGCCTTCGCTTCGATCCCCGCCTGCGGGCGGACGAGATGCCCGACCATCTGGGCGCCAGGGTTCGGCCGGACGTGGCGCGGGAGCGCGAAGCCATCGCCGGGTCCGACATCTTCGCCTTCTTCTATCCGCTATGGTTCAACGCCACGCCGGCGATGATGAAGGGCTATGTCGACCGCGTCTTCGGCATGGAGTTCGGCTACGCCGCCCGGCGCGGGGGCAACGAACCCCTGCTGGCGGGCCGCAAGATGGTGACCTTCACCTCTTCGGGCGCGCCCCAGGACTGGGTGGAACGGTCGGGGGCCTGGGCCGCGATGCAGACGCATTTCGACGAGCATTTCGCGGCGGTCACCGGGATGGAGATCATCGGCCACCACAATGTGGGCGGCGTCGGCGGGGGCATGCGGCGCGACGTGGTCGAACGCCACCGGCGGGAAGTCGCCGACCGCGCCCGCCGCATCGTCGGTCTCTACCGGCGCGAGGCCTCGTCTCAGCGGGCCGTGTAGCCGCCGTCGATGACCAGTTCGGAGCCGGTGACGAATTTCGCCTCGTCGGAGGCGAGGTAGACCGCGCCCCAGGCGATGTCGTCGGGCTCGCCGATGTGGCCGAGCGGGTGGAGCGCGTCGACCGCCTGTCGTCCCGCGTCGACGTCGCCCTGGCCGGCGAGGTGGGCCTCGACCATGGGCGTCCAGATGAAGCCGGGATGGATCGAATTCACGCGGATGCGGTCGGCCGCGTAGAGCATGGCGTCGGTCTTGCTCATCAGCCGCACCGCGCCCTTGGAGGCGTGGTAGGGCGGGGCGTCGGGCGCCCCGACCAGGCCGTAGATCGACGACAGGTTGATGATGGAGCCCCCGCCCGCCTGCCTGAGGTAGGGGATCGCATGCTTGGTGCAGAAGAAGACGCCCTTGACGTTGATCGCCTGCACCCAGTCCCATTCCGCCTCGGTGATCTCGTGCGTGGGGCGGCTGGCGCCCGCGACGCCGGCGTTGTTGACCAGGATGTCGATCCGGCCGAAGCGACGGGCGACCTCGTTCAGGACCGACTGCACCTCGCTTTCGCTGGAGACGTCGCAGCGCCAGAAGACGGCGGACAGTCCGCGCTGGTTCAGCTCGGCGACGAACGCCCAGGCCTCGGCGTCCTGCACGTCGAGGACCGCCACGGCGGCGCCTTCCTCGGCCATGCGCAGGGCGATGGCCCGGCCAAGGCCCACTGCGGCGCCGGTGACGACGGCGACCTTTCCCGCCAGCCGGTTCATCGGGCGGACTCCAGCCGGATTTGAAAGCGGCGGCTCATGGGCGGTCTCCGTTCGGCCGCATCTGACGCTATATCGCCGCGCGACGCCTTGACGGAGATCAATCAGAGGCGGGGGTCAGAGGCCTGCGGCCAAGGCGATCCGCATCAATTCGGCGATGTTCCGGGCGCCGGTCTTGGCCATGAGGTTGGCGCGGTAGATTTCCACGGTTCGCGGGCTGATCTCCAGATCGTAGGCGATCTGCTTGTTCAGCTTGCCCTGGACCACGCCGCTCAGAACGTCGCGTTCGCGCGGCGACAGTTCGGAGAGGCGGTCCCGCGCTTCGGAACGACGGGCGTCCTCCTCCGCCCCTGCACCCGACGCGGCCGCCAGGGCCTGGCGGATCGAGGAAATCAGATGCGCGTCGTCGAAGGGCTTCTCGAGGAAGTCGACGACGCCCGCCTTCATCGCCTCCACGGCAAGAGGGACGTCTCCGTGCCCGGTCATGACGATCACCGGCAGGCCCACGCCGCGCCGGTCGAGTTCGCGCACCAACTCCAGACCCGTCATGCCCGGCATGCGGATGTCGGTGAGGATGCACCCGTCGGGGACGGGCAGGGCGTCGAGGAAGGCGTCGGCGGACGGATAAAAGGTGGCGTCGATACCGTTCACGTCCAGAAGGAAGGCGAGGGCGTCGCGCAGTCCGTCGTCATCGTCGATGACATGCACCCGTTCACTCACGGTCAGCCTCCTCGGCCCGCGGCAGGGTGAACGAGAATACCGCGCCCCCGCCCGGGTTGTCTTCGGCCCAGATCCGGCCTCCGTGGGCCTCGATGATGGTGCGGCAGATGGAGAGGCCGACCCCCATGCCGGTGGCCTTGGTGGTGACGAACGGCGTGAAGAGCCGCTCGCGCACTTCGCGGGACAGGCCGGGACCGCTGTCGGCGATGCTCACCCGGACGCCGCAGGACCTGTCAGGCTGGACCCGGATTTCGAGTCGGCGGCGGGGCGAGTCGGTCATGGCGTCGACGGCGTTGCGGATGAGGTTGAGCGCAACCTGCTGAATCTGGATCTTGTCCACGATGACGCAGCCGACATTGCGGGCGAGGTCCAGCTCGACCCGGACGTCCTGCTCCTTGACCCCCACCAGCGCCAGGGCGCTGGCCTCCTCCATGATCGTGGCGGGATCCTCGAGCGTGTGTTCGGTTTCTCCCTTGGCCACGAATTCCCGCAGCCGCTTGATGATGTCGCCGGCGCGGAGCGCCTGGTCGCCGGCCCGGTCGAGCGCCCCGCGCAGCCGATCCAGGTCCGGCTCGGGCTCATCGAGCAAGGTCGCCGATCCCTTCACGTAGCTGGCGATGGCGGAAAGGGGCTGGTTCAACTCGTGCGCAAGGGAGGAAGCCATTTCGCCCATGGCCGTCAGGCGCGAGACGTGGACCAGTTCAGACTGCAGTTCCTGCATGCGCCGCTCCTGGGCGCGTCGCTCCGTCAGGTCCCGCACGAAGCCGGTGAAAAACCGGGACCCATCCAGGCGGGCCTCCCCCACAGCCAGTTCCATTGGAAAGGTGGACCCGTCCTTGCGCTGGCCGACCACGATGCGGCCGAGGCCTATGATTCGACGCTCGCCGGTCTCCAGATAGCGGGCGAGATAGGCGTCATGATGGGACCGGTACGGTTCAGGCATCAACACGTTGACGTTGCGGCCGATCGCCTCGTCCGGGCTCCAGCCGAACAGCCGCACCGCCGCTGCGCTGAAGGACTGCATCATCCCCCTGGCGTCGATGACGATCATCGCCTCGGGCACCGTCTCGAGGATGGACTGAAGGTGGGCCTGGCGGCTGGAGGCCTCCTGGCTGCGGCGCAGCAGACGTTCGCCGCTCACCGCGACGATCGGGCCGAGGATGGCGAAGCCGGTGGCGTCGATCAGGTTGGCCGGATTGCTCCAGAGGGCGTCGCCCAGCACCATGATGCTGGACAGCAGGCAGAGCACGGTCGCCGCCAACCCCGGGCCCCGGCCGCCGATCGCCGCGGCCACCAGGACCACCGGTACATAGAGGGTGAAGAAGGTCCGGTCGCCGAATGCGGGGCTGAGCGTGAGGCGGATCCCGAGAGCGATGAGCGCGCCGAGTATCGCGGCCAAATAGCCGTAGCGACGGGGAATCTCGCGGCTGAGGACGGGTCGAATCTGCAACCGGCGTCTCGCAAGGAGCCGGCCGGGGGACGGTCGGCATGCCACCCTAGCATGCAATCCGTTTTGGCGGCGAGATCAGGCCGCGCACATGTCGGACAGGGCTACGGGCCGGCGAATGCGATAGCGGCGGGCGCCTTCGAACTCGACGAAGCCATCCGCCTGCAACCGGCCCAGCATGCGCGAAATCGTTTCGATGGTCAGACCCAGATAGTCGGCCATGTCCTGACGGCTCATCGGCAGGGACACAAGCTCCCCGCGGAAACGCTCGGCGATGTCGAGCAGGAAGTGCGCGACCTTCTCGCAGGCGGTCGCCCGGCCGAGCAGCAGCATGTGCGACTGGGCGCGATGGAGTTCGGCCGCCGTCGCCCGCCAGATCATCCGCTCGTGGCGTCTGGTGTCGTAGGCGGCCGAACCGGACCGGCGGATGGCCAGCACCTCGCACGGCCCCAGCGCCTCCGCGGAGAAGCGGTGGACGGCGCCGATCTCGACGCCGATGACGTCGCCGGCATAGTAGAAGTCGCCGATCTGCCGCCGTCCGTCGGCGAGCAGGTGGCTGGTCCGCACGGCGCCGCGGACGAGCCGGTAGATCATGTCTGCGTCCTCGTCCTGGGCGTAGATCTCCTCCCCCGGACGGAAGGTGAGCCGGGCGGCGCCCGCCCATTCGTCCTCATGCCGCGTGGCCGGTGCTTCGGCGCCTTTCGTTTGCAGCGCGATGGTCATGTCAGCCTCCTCGTCCTGTTCGGACAAGGGATACGGCGGGCCGGTGAACCCGGTTATTCGGGAGTGGTGCGTAAGGGGGCGCCCCTAAGGGTCGATACCTAGGCTCCGGGCGCGGAACCCCCAGGCCTGTCGCGGAGGCGGTCGAAGGCCTCGCGCAGGATGGGCCGTTGCCCGCGATGGATCTTCGCAAGGGCGTCAGCCTCCGCGAAATAGCCGATAGCGTCGACTTCCGGCGCCGCGATGGTGCGGCCCGTTCCGGGCGGCCAGGCGATGTCGCACGGCAGGCTGTGGAAACCCGAAAGGTCGAGGTCGCCCCCGGACAGCCAGGCGTGGATGATCTTGCCGCCGGGCGTGCGCACGGGCGCGAGGGGCAGTTGCTGCGCCGGGGGCTCGAGCCCGGTCTCTTCGCGGAACTCCCGCAGCGCAGCGGCCCTGAGGTCTTCTCCCGGGTCCGGCACGCCCTTCGGAATCGACCAGGCCGCGGCGTCGCGGCCCCGCCACCAAGGTCCGCCAGGGTGGACGAGCAGGACTTCCGGGCCGTGCGGGCCGGGCCGATGGACGAGAAGTGCCGCAGAAAGCCTGGCCAATCCTGCCTCCGTCGCCTTCGCCGTCACCCGCCGTCAGGAACGTCCACACGCCGCACGAGCAGGAGCGCAAGTCCCGTCGTCGCCAGGGCCAGTCCGAGCAGGGGCCCCCATCCCGCCGTCGACCCGGCGAGGGCGCCGCCGGAAAGCGCGATCGCGGCGACGGCGGAGGCGAGCGCCGACGCGAAAAGCCATCGCCACGCGCCCGCCGGGCGCAGCTTCAGCGCCAGGGCCAGCTGGATGCCGCCGTCCATCACCAGGGCCGAAACCACCAGGACGGCGACGGCGAGCGCTCCCGCTCCGGGATTGTAGAAGAGGAAGACGCCCGAGAGCGCGGAAACGCCGCCCGCGATCAGCAGGGCGGTGACCGGCCTTCCGGCCAGCACCAACAAGAGCCAGATCGCCAGGATGGTCATGCCGGCGAACCAGAGCACCCAGCCGGAGGCGCCGCCCAGAATGACTCCCCCCCGGTCCGGGGCCGCGGTGACGATGGCGCCCGCCAGAATAAGGGCCAGGGCGGCCAGCAACGTCCTCTGCGGGCGAGCGGCGAGGGCGTCGTTCAGTTTCTCGAAGCCATGCAGCGCCTGGGCCGTCATCCTCGTCTCCCTGTCCCACGCCCTCCTTGCATGGGGGCGAGGCGCCCGCCTTGATGACGATCAAACGTCGGGTCGCGGTGATCGCGCCGACGAATTGCGAAAGATCAAGGCGGGGATGGGCCGGACCCGGTCTTCTCAGGACGGCGCCGGCAGGGCGCCTCGAGCCTCAGGAGATCATGATGACCGCACAATCATCCCCCGCCCCGTCGACGTCGGCGCGGGGCGTCGCGCCCTTCCTGGCGCCGCTGCAGCGCGAGTTCGACAGGGTGCTCGCCGAATTCAACGGCTTCGACCTGGGTGAAGCCTTCGGACCGTCCCCGCGCATGGACCTTCGCGAGGTTGACGGCGGCATCGAGCTCACCGCCGAACTTCCCGGCCTCGACGAAAAGGACGTCCGCATCGATTTCCAGGACGATCTCCTCACGATCAGCGGCGAGAAGAAGACCTCCTCGGAGTCGAACGACAAGGGCGTTCGCATGGTCGAGCGTCGCTACGGGGCCTTCTCCCGCTCGGTCCGCCTGCCCGCCGGCGTGAAGGCTGAGGAGATCAAGGCCTCGCTGAAACAGGGCGTGCTCACCGTGACGGCGCCGCTCGACTCCGCGGCCCGGAACCGGACAGTCCGGATTCCGGTCAAGAGCAATTGAGGGAGAGCGGCGTGGACCTGACCGGACCGAGCCTGCTGCTGGTGGCCGACGGGCGACGGGCGCGGCTATTCGAAGAGCGCCGGCGTGGCGGGCCGCTGTTCGAGATCACGGAAGAGCTTGGCGACCTGACGCCGAACCATCCGATCGCCTCCAGCTTTCGCGGGCGCACGCACGACCGGTTCGGGCCGGCCTCGCACACGGTCGGCGGACCCGGTCCGAAGGAGCGTCTGGAGGAGGCCTTCGTGGAACAGGTCGCGGCGAGGACCGCCCGGATCGTCAAAGCTCGCGGCGACGTGGATCTGGTGCTGGTGGCCGAGCCGCGCGCGCTGGGGCGGCTGCGCCGCGGCCTCGCCCACGCCGGCGTGACAGCCGTCCTGGCGGAGGCGAGCGACCGGGTTGCCGGGACAGAGGAAAGCCTCCGCGACAGTCTCCGCGAACTTCGGCGCAGCGCCTGACGCCGGCGTGATCAGTCGCAGCGGGCGCGATCAGTCGCAGCCGCACTCCGGGATGAGCACGGCGGCCCCGACGAATCTCCCGGCGCGGAGATCCGCAAGCGCGTCATTGGCGCGCCCGAGAGGATAGCGGGACACGTGCGGCCGGATGCATGCGCGTTCAGCGAGGGGAAGGTATTCCAGCGCATCCTGCCGGGTGAGGTTGGCGACGGAGGCCAGCACCCGTTCCCCCCACAGTCGCTCGTAGGGCATCGCCGGAACCTCGCTCATGTGGATCCCGGCGCAGATGACGGCTCCGCCCGGACGCGTTGCAGCGAGGGCGGCGGGCACAAGCGCGCCCACCGGTGCGAACAGGATCGCGGCGTCGAGGGGGACGGGCGCCGCGGAGTCGGACGGCCCGGCCCATGCGCAGCCCAGCGATCGCGCCAGGTCGGCAGCGGCCTCGTCGCCCGGGCGCACGAAGGCATGGACGGTCTGGTCCTGCCAGACCGCCAGCTGGGCCAGCAGGTGGGCGGCGGCGCCGAAGCCGTACAGGCCCAGGATCTTCACACGGCGGCCGGCGCAGGCCATGCGCCAGGCGCGGTAGCCGATCAGTCCGGCGCACAGCAGCGGCGCGCATTCGGCGTCCGACAGCGCGGCCGGGAGGGGGACAGTGTAGCGCGCATCGACGATCGCCATGTCGGCGTAGCCGCCGTCCCGGGTCCAGCCGTGGAATTCCGCGCGTTCGCAGAGATTCTCGCGGCCCTCCAGACAATAGTCGCAGCGGCCGCATGTCCACGCCAGCCAGGTCGCGCCGCGACGGTCGCCCACCTGGAGGCCGTCGACATTGGGCCCCACTGCGTCGACCTGGCCGACAATCTCATGGCCGGGCACGATCCCAGCCCGCCGGAGCGGAAGGTCGCCGTCGACCACGTGCAGGTCCGTGCGGCACACGCCGCAGGCGGCGATCCGGAGGCGCACCTGACCCGGCCCCGGCTCGGCGTCCGGGCGCTTTCGAGCGGTCAGCCGGCCGGCGGCCTCGAGGGTCATGGCGCGCATCGTCGCCTCCTTCCGGGCTGATCGTGCCCGCCGCCGGCGGCCGCGTCTTGATGCGGATCAAGGTCGACGGGCGGAAAGGGCGCCTTCCTGAACGATGGAGGAAGTCGCCATGAGCTACGCCAGCCTGTTGACCTTCGTGGACGGAAGCCCGGCCTCGCTTGAACGGGCGCAGATCGCCGCGCGGATCGCCGAAACGTTCGACGCCCGGCTGACGGGTGTTTTTTCCCGGCCTGCGTTGCCGGTCTCGGCGTGGGACGAACCGGTCTACTGGGGCATGCCGCCGGTCATTCCGCCCGCCGTCCCCCCTGAAGTCATGGCGGAGCACGAGCGCCGCACCGACGCCCAGGCGGAGGCCGCGCGCCTCTCGTTCGAGAGCGCCGCGGCGGCGGCTGGATGCCGATCGGACTGGATCGTCGCCCCGGCCGACGATGGCGCTGAGGCGCTCGCGCTGGTGCGGCGAACCGATCTGGTCGTGCTGCCCCCCGATCGCCTGCCGACAGTCGGCCCCACCGGCACGTCGACCGCCGACCTGGCCCTGGGCGCCGGCGGTCCGGCGCTGATCCTTCCGGAGGGCGCCGAGGCGCCCGCCGGGCGGGTCCTCGTCGCCTGGAATGGAAGCCGCGAGGCCGCACGGGCCGTGCGCGACTCCTGGCCGTTCCTGGCGAGGGCGGAGACCGTCCACGTCGTGGTGGTCGGATCGGGCGAGATCAACGAACCCGACAGCCGTCTGCAGCGCTATTTCGAGGAGCACGGCTGCACCGCGCAGCTGGTGGTCGAGCGCGAGTCCGACGCTCCCGTCGGGGACGTCCTGTTGCGGCAGGCCCAGGTGCTGGGGACGGATCTGGTGGTGATGGGCCTCTACGGCCATTCCCGCCTGCGTGAGACGATGCTCGGCGGGGTAAGCCGCGCCTTCCTCCACAGCTGCCCGGTCGCCATGCTCGTGTCGCACTGAGCGGCCGCCCACGGCGGATCTAGAGTTCGCGCTCCGGGAAGGTCGGCGCCCGACCGAAGGCGGGGCCGGGCGCCAGGCCGAGCCGGCGGAAGGCCCACGCCGCCGGGCACAAGCCGGTGATCGAGGCCTGGAACAGGTTCAGGCCGACGAAGACCGTCAGCCACGCCCAGCCGGGGTGGACCCAGCGGGTCAGCGCCAGGCTCAGCAGAACCATGACGCCGGCGAACATCATGACGGCGCGATCGACATTCATGGCCGAGACTCCTGGGCTTGGGGTGAGGGACGGCGCAGCTTGTGGGCGCCGATCAGGTCGAGGGCCAGCTTCTCATAGAGGGGTTCGGCCTGGCCCTTGCGGACCTTGTGCAGGAAGTACCCCTCGAAGGCGACCTTGGCGGCGTGCACCCAGCGGCCGCTTGAGGACCAGTTGATGTTGCGGGGCGGAATCTGGGGCTGGGCCATGAAGGCGACGCCGCCGTCGCCGAAATCGGCGAGGCAGATGGCGTTCCAGCTGGCTTCGTGGGTCGGCGCCTCGCCGGCGAGGATCTGCTTCAGGTTGGCCGCGATGGCCGTGACCATGCTCTCGATCATGAAGCCGGTCTTGGGCACCCCGACCGGCACCGGGGTCGGCCCGGTCGGCGGAATGGCGATGCAGACGCCGAGGGCGAAGATGTCCGGCCAGGCCGGATTGCGCTGATGCTTGTCGACGAGCACGAAGCCGCGCGGATTGGTCAATCCCTCGACGCCGCGGACCGCCTCGACGCCCCGGAAGGCCGGAAGCATCATCGAGTAGGCGAAGGGGACGTCGTGCTCTTTCACCACGTTCCCGTCGGGGCCGACTTCCTCGACATGCATCAGGCCCGCGTCGACGCTCTTCACCCGGGCGTTGGTGATCCATTTGATGTGCCGCTGGCGCATCTCGCTTTCCAGCAGGCCCTTGGTGTCGCCGACGCCGTCGAGGCCGAGGTGGCCGATATAGGGTTCCGAGGTGACGAAGGTCATCGGCACCTTGTCGCGCAGCCTGCGCCGGCGCAGCTCGGTGTCCAGGATCATGGCGAACTCGTAGGCGGGCCCGAAGCAGGACGCGCCCTGGACGGCGCCGACCACGATGGGGCCCGGGTTCTGCA
>JAEYUE010000245.1 GCA_023433655.1 Pseudomonadota bacterium
TTCGAGCCGCGACAAGCCCCCGGGCCGCGCGTATGAGGGCCTTAGAATGCGTCTCGCCCTTTTTCAACCGGCCATTCCGCAGAACGTCGGCGCCTGCATCCGTCTGAGCGCCTGTTTCGGGGTGGAACTGCATGTCATCGAGCCGACCGGCTTCCGTTTCGACGACCGGGCGATGAAACGCGCGGCTTTGGACTACGGGCCTCTGGGCCACATGACCCGGCACGCCGGCTGGGAGGAATTCCAGCGCGACCGCGGCCCCGGCCGGCTGGTGCTGTTCACCACCAAGGGGGCGACGCCGCTGAACGATTTTCGCTTCGAGCCGGATGACACGCTGTTGTTCGGCAGTGAGCCGACCGGCGCCCCGGACCATGTCCATGCGGCCGCCGACGCCCGCGTCGTCATCCCCCTCCAGCCCGGCGCCCGATCCCTCAACCTGTCGGTCAGCGCAGGCATTGCGCTTTGGGAGGGGCTGCGCGGACGTTGATCCAGCTCAAGGCGCCCGCACGGCGCCGCCTGACAATGCCTTGATGAAGAGGACCCTGATCCTCGGCGCCCGGGGCGTGGCCATTCTCGGGATTGGCTTCATCTCGCTGTTCGCGCTCGACGTCTTCGGCATGGAAGGCCCGCTGGCCTGGCGGCTCGCCGGCTTTGCGGCGCACCTGGCGCCCAGCTTCGTGCTCATCTGCATACTGGCCGTCGCCTGGAGGCGGCCGCGCGTGGGCGGCGCGCTGTTCATCGCCGCAGGCCTGTCGCCGCTGCTGCTGCTCAGCAACCCGGTGTGGACCAACCTCCTGCTCGGGGGGCCGTTCCTCGCGGCGGGCGCCGGCTTCCTCGCCGGTTCGGTCGCGGGACCCCGGCAAGCCAGAGTTCAGATCGCCCTACTCCGGCGCGCCCTGCTCCGGCAGCTTCGCCAGGCTCGGGCGTTCGCCGCGCTTGCTGGCCGCCACGGCCTCGACCCGGCGCATGACGCGCAGCACATTCTCGCCGGCCAGCTTGCGGATGTCGGCATCGCTCCAGCCCTCGGCCATCAGGGCGGCGAGGATGCGAGGATAGGCGTCCACACCCTCCACCCCGTCCGGCAGGCTGCCGACGCCGTCGAAATCGCCGCCGAGGCCGACGTGATCGACGCCCGCCACCTCGCGGACGTGCTGGATGTGGGCCACGACGTCGGCCAGTCCGGCGCGCGGGGCGGGGTTGGCGGCCATCCACGCCTGCATGCCCGCCGTCACGGCGGCCGGGTCCCCGGGGTTCAGCGACTTGAGCCGAGCGTCCTCGGCCGAGCGGGCGGCGCCCCAGGCGCGGACCGCCTCGCTGACGAAGCCCGGCACGAAGGTGACCATGACCACGCCGCCGTCCTCGGCCATCAGGCGCAGGACGCTGTCGGGCACGTTGCGGGAATGGCCGGTCACGGCGCGGGCCGAGGAGTGGGAGAAGATCACCGGGGCCTCGGACACCCGCATGGCGTCCAGCATCGTCTCTTCCGAGACGTGGCTGAGGTCGACCATCATGCCGAGGCGGTTCATCTCGCGGACGACCGCCTCGCCGAACGGATTGAGGCCGCCCCACTTCGGCGCGTCGGTGGCGCTGTCGGCCCAGCTGGTGGTCGCCGAATGGGTCAGGGTCATGTAGCGGGCCCCGGCGTCGTGGAACTCGCGCAGCAGACCCAGCGAATCGGCGATCGAATAACCGCCCTCCATGCCGATCAGCGAGGCGATCCGGCCGCGCCGGTGGATGCGCTGGATGTCGTCGGCGGTGGTCGCCAGTTCGAACACCTCAGGGTGGGCGGCGACGAGGCGCTTGACCACGTCGATCTGCTCGAAGGTGGCCTTGGCGGCCTCGACCGGCTCGAGGCCGGCGGGGACGTAGACGGACCAGAACTGACCCCCAACGCCGCCGGCGCGCAGGCGGGGGATGTCGGTGTGCAGGTCGGTCGCGGCGTCGAGGTTGGTCGTCAGGTCGACCGCATGCGGGTCGCTGCCCCAGGCCTGGCGCAGGGCCCAGGGCAGGTCGTTGTGGCCGTCGATCAGCGGCGTCCGCTCGAGGATGCGCCGCGCGGCCGCCTCATCCTGGGCCGCGGCGGGAAGGGCCAGCAGGGCGGCGACTGTGGACAGCAGGACGGCGCGGATCATGACGGACTCCTCCAAGCGATGCCGGACAGTGGCAGAGGGGGCCGGGGCGTCAACCGGCGGCGGGCAGCAGGCAGCAGGCACCAGGGGGTGGTTGACGGTCCCAAGTTGGGCCGGAGCAATTTCCTGCCGCAGGTTGCGCCGAAATTTGAGTCGACGGAGTCGACAGAGCCGACATCGCCTTGAGTGATTTCAGTGACCTGGAGATTCCGTCTTGTCGGCCTTGAGGGGCCGAGGGGGCAGAAAAGTGCGCCCGAGCGAGACAGTGCGCACATCGGCGCCGCCGGGCTGTCGGGAATCCGGCTCCTGAGCGGAGCGGCGGGGAGTTCGATTGTGAAAGACCGGTTCGCATCATACGGCGGGTCCTTCCTCAGGCGGGAAGATCGCCTCCGGAAATTGCGATGTGACTGAAAAGTCGGGGGAAGATTTCCGCCATCGGCGTGGCGATCCGTGGATTGCCGGCAGCCGGCGGCGTCTGTTTCGCGCGGCGGAGGTTCATCACAACGAGCACCACAGATCACAACGGGCACGACGGGGCCGGCAGGCCCTTTCGCGCCCGTCAGGGCGCCTTCTGGAGGTGAAGGCGGGCCCAAGGGCCCGCGGGAGGTCAGGATCGCAGGGTCCCGTCGTGTCGCTGTGATGAACCTGCGCGGGCCGTCGTCGAGGGTTGGCTGCGGCGCGGGGCGCACTTCACCCGTCCGGCGCGACCGCATACAAGCCGCGCATGACCGACGCCGATCCTTTCGCCGACCTGAAGACCGAAGCCCGGGCCTGGTTCGAGGGGCTGAGGGACCGCATCCACGCCGCCTTCGAGGCGCTGGAGGACGAGGCGCCGCCGGAGCTGTTCCCGGGCGAGCCGGGCCGGTTCGTGCGCACGCCGTGGGAGCGCCCGGCCGGCGGCGGCGGGGTCATGGGGATGATGCACGGGCGGCTGTTCGAGAAGGTCGGGGTGCATGTTTCGACGGTGCATGGGGCCTTCCCCGCCGACTATGCGAAGAACGTCCCCGGGGCGGCCGAGGACCCGCGCTTCTTCGCCACCGGCATCAGCCTGATCGCCCATCCGGCCAGCCCGCGCGTGCCCGCCGTGCACATGAACACCCGCTTCATCGCCACCACCAAGGGCTGGTTCGGCGGCGGGGCGGATCTCACGCCGGTGCTGGCGGCGGATCGCCGTGACGACCATCCGGACACGGTCGCTTTCCACGCCGCCATGAAAGCCGCCTGCGACGCTCACGACCCGGACTGGCACGCCCGCTTCAAGGCATGGTGCGACGAGTATTTCTTCCTGCCCCACCGCAACGAGCCGCGCGGCACGGGCGGAATCTTCTACGACCATCTGGACAGCGGCGACCGGGACCGCGACTTCGCCTTCACCCGCGACGTGGGCGAGGCCTTCCTGGAGGTCTATCCGCGCATCGTCCGCGGCCGCATGGGGGAGTCGTGGACGGCGGAGGAGCGCGAGGAGCAGCTGGTCCGGCGCGGTCGCTACGTGGAGTTCAACCTGCTGTACGACCGCGGCACCATGTTCGGGCTGAAGACCGGGGGGAACGTGGAGTCGATCCTCAGTTCCATGCCGCCGGTGGTGAAGTGGCCGTAAGGCCTGTCGACTGAAGTCAGGCCGGCTCCAGGTCGCGCGCGGGCTCCAGCGCCGTGCCGATGGCGTCGAACAGGCCGGCCATGGTCACCGGCTTGGTCAGGTGGCCGTCGGCGCCGGCGGCCCGGCCGGCCTCAACGTGCTCGGCCATGGCGTTGGCGGTGAGCATCAGAACCGGGGTCCGCTTCAGGCCGTGCTCGGCCTCGTACCGACGGATGGCCGCAGTGGCGGTGAGACCGTCCATGACGGGCATCTGCATGTCCATCAGCACGAGGTCGAAGCCGCCGCCGACGAAGGCGTCGACCGCCTGCTGGCCGTCCTCGACGGCGACCAGCTCCATTTCGGTGGCCCCCAGCATGATCTCGACGACCTTGCGGTTGGCCGGGTGGTCGTCGGCCAGCAGGATGCGCAGGGCGGCCCCCTCCACGTCGGCGACGGCGCCCTCGGGGGCGGCGGCCGGAGCGCGAGCTTCGACGCGCGGCAACGGAATCTCGAACCAGAAGGTCGAGCCCTCGCCCGGCGTGCTCTCGCAATCCAGCGCGCCGCCCATGAGGTCGACCAGGGCGGTGGAGATGGCCAGGCCGAGGCCGGTGCCGCCGTAGCGCCGCGTGATCGAGCCGTCGGCCTGCTGGAAGCGCCGGAAGATCCGGCTGCGCTGCTCGCGGTCGAAGCCCACGCCCGTGTCGCTGACGCGGAAGAGGACGCGGTCGCCCTCGGCCGCCGAGACGCTGATCAGGACCCGGCCCTCGCTGGTGAACTTCAGGGCGTTGTTGACGAGGTTGGTCAGCACCTGGCGGAGGCGGACGCCGTCGCCGTGGACCATGCCGGAGAGCGCCGGATCGAAGTCGACCTGCAGTGCGACGCGCTTGTCCTCCGCCTTGACCCGCCACAGGGCGCCGATGTCCGCGACGGCCTGTTCGAGGTTGAAGGGCGCCGGCTCGATGGTCACCTGACCGGATTCGATCCGGGCGCTGTCGAGGATGTCGGACAACAGGCGCTCGAGGGTGACCCCCGACGAGCGGATCAGCTCGACCATCTCCCGCTCCTGCTCGCCCAGCGGGCGGCGGGTCAGGGAGTCGGCCATCGACACCACCCCATTGAGAGGGGTTCGGATCTCGTGGCTCATGTTGGCGAGGAATTCGCTCTTGGCGCGGTTGGCGTCCTCGGCCCGGCGCCGGGCCCTGCGCAGGTGGTCGGCCTGGCGCGCCAGCCAGACGAGAGCCCCGATCGCGAACAAGAGAAAGACCACGCCGATAGCGATCACCGCGCGTTGCAGATTGGTGTTGGCGCGGGCCGTCTCGAGCTGCTCGCGCCGCTCGGTCAGCTGCTCCTGCATGTCGCCCGTGACCTGGTGGATGCCGGCGGAAAAGCTGCGGGCGGCGGCGACTTCACTCTCGCGCATGTGCGCGCGCAACAGGCGGAAGGCCTCGTCGGCGCGACCCTCGGCGAACAGAACCTCGGCCTCGACGTGATCGATCTCGCCGGCCACGCCGTCGGCCTCGAGCCGGCGCAGCGCCTCCAGATCGCGCCGGGCGGCCACCGTCTGGCCGATCCCGGCCCGAGCGATAGCGCGCAGCGGCAGGACGTCGCGCGCGAGGAAGGCGGCCTCGCCGAGATCCTCGCCGTAAGGCGCGAGGCAGGCCAGGACGTCCCGGGGGGCCCGGCGCGCATCGGCGACGGTAGCACACAGGCTGGCGTCGTAGATGGCCAGGGTCGGAAGGTCCGAACGGGCGGCGAGGCGGTGGTGGGCCGCGTAATATCCGGCCGCGCGGTCGAGGTCGCCGACCTTCACGGCCATCATGGCGAGGTTGTACAGGCTGTCGAAATCCGGCCGGGGATAGGCCGGGTTGGAGTAGTCGATCTCGAACTTGCGGAAGGCGGCGGCGGCGCCTTCGACGTCGTTGAGATCCTTCAGTCCCATGCCGGCGACTTCCCACACGCCAGCCTGGGCGGTGGCGGCGAAAGGGTCGTCCTCGGGGATGCCGGCCTGGGCGGTGGTGAGCAGTTCGAGGCCCTGACCGACGCGGCCCTGGTCCATCAGGGCGAGGGCGGCGAGGCGCGCGGCGTGGGCGCGGACAAACCAGTCGCGGCCTTCTCGCGCCATGC
>JAEYUE010000257.1 GCA_023433655.1 Pseudomonadota bacterium
CGCTCCGGTGGCTCCTGCGGCCGCGCCCGGCGTCGACGACTGGCGCGAGATCGCCACGCCGGAGGACGCTTCCCGGCTGGGGCGTCTCGACCAGGCCTGGCGGCTGGCCCGCGCCGAGGCCGAGGACAAGGGCTTCGCGGCCGAGGTGGAGGCGCTCGGCCCGCTGGTCGACCCCAACGCCGGCCTCGCCGGCCAGCTGCAGCCGGGGCCCGGGACGTATCGCTGCCGGACCGTCAAGCTCGGTTCCAGCACGCCGGGCGGACGCGGCTATCTGGAATACCCCTGGTTCCGTTGCACGGTCGAGCTCACGCCCGGAGGCGACCTGGTCCTGACCAAGGCCACCGGCTCCCAGCGCACCCGCGGCCTGCTCTACCCCGATACGGACCGCCGCCTGGTCTTCATCGGCGCCCAGGCCTGGGGCGCGGACGAGGCCGGCTGGCCGACCTATGGCCAGATGCCCGAGCGCGACCAGGTCGGCGTGTTCGAACGCGTCGGTCCGCGCCGCTGGCGGCTGGTCATCCCCTGGCCGAGGGTCGATTCCAAGCTGGAACTTCTCGAACTGGCCGGGTGACGCGCCCTTGACCCGCAGGCGCCCGACCGCGAGTCTTGAAGGGCGGGATGATCCCGCGAGGTCTCAAGGGGGTTTGCATGCGCCGGTTCAGCTTCACCATCGGTTCGGTCATCGCCGTCGTGATCATCGGCGCCCTCGTCCTGATCGGCCTGCCGACCTACAACGTCTATTCGAAGCAGATGGCCGGCAAGGCCGCCTATGAACAGGCGGTGCAGGATCGCCGCATCCGCGTGCTCGAGGCCCAGGCGGCGCTCGACTCCGCCAAGCTGACCGCCCAGGCCGAGGTGGAACGGGCGCGAGGCGTCAACGAGGCCAACCGCATCATGGCCGAGAGCCTCGGCGGCCCCGAGAACTACCTGCGCTGGTCCTACATCCACATGCTGGAAGAGACGGCTGGCAAGCAGGGCCGCGAGGTCCTCTACATCCCCCCCGAGGCGGGCATGCCCATCCTCGAGGCCGGCCGGCGCGCGGAACGGTAGACGTGAAAAAGGCTCCGGCGCGAACGCCGGAGCCTCGTTCATCCAGACGTGCGACGATCTCAGAACGAGATGCGGGCCCCGACCGAAACGATGTGGGCGGTGGTATCGACGTCGACCGAAGCGCCGCCGTCGCGGACCTCGAAGCTCGGCAGCGACAGGTAGCGGTAGCCGATGTCCCAGCTCAGGTTCTGCGAACCCGGGATCACGACGCCGGCCTTGACCTGCCAGGCCAGACCCATGTCGTCTTCCGACTCGCCGGCCAGACGGTATTTGGAGCTGCCGGCGCCGACGCCGGCGCCGACGTACGGGCGGAACGAACCGGCGTCGAAATTGTACACGCCGTTGACCATCAGGGCGTAGGCCTCGAGCTGGGCGTCCAGCGGGCCGCCAAGGGCGGCGTCGGCCGCGGCGGTGTCGATCTCGTTGGTCAGCAGGACCGCTTCGCCCTCGAGCGTCCAGCCGCCGCCCATGCTGGCGCCGCCGGCGATGCTGCCGAAGGTGCCGGTCTCGAGGTCGGCTTCGCCCGAGAAGGTGCTGACGCCGTCGTCGGCTTCCAGGTCGACATCGCCAGAGATGCTGGCGCCGAGATTGATCTGGACGTAGGGGGCCGGCTCCTGGGCGAGGGCGGGCGTGGCGAGGACGCCGGCGGCGACGGCCGCCAGGACGAGAGTAGTCTTCATTGGAATCATACCTTGGACAGCACGCCCCCCGATGAGGCGTCGGCGGCAAGATGGTCAGAACACGTGCGAAGTCGAGAGGGGGTGGCGGTCAATTCCCGTCGCTGTCACGCTCGCGCCACAGTAGTAAGCGCGCGCCGCCCGGAAACCCGTACCTGCTGCAATTTCGCCCGATTTCATAGACCTCGGGTATCTCGCCTCGCGCGGGCTTCTCTACCCCGCCGTGCACGGAAGAGGTTGCCGGTAAAGGACGGTGGCGGGGTCAAGATCTCGGGCTTCGGCCAGGGCCGCCTCGGCCTCGCCGCAGCGGCCGACCCCGGCGAGGGCGGCCGCCAGGCTGTGCCGGACGGCCGCGACCTGCGGCGCCCCCTGCACGGCCTTCTCGCAAAAGGGCAGGCCCTCGGCGGGACGGCCGGCCCGGACCAGGATGTAGCAGTGATTGTTCAGGTAGCCGGGATTGGCCGGCTCGGCCTTCACGGCCATAAGGCTGGCCTCCAGGGCGCCGTCGAAATCACCCAACTGCTCGAGCACAAGGGCCAGACTGCCGTAGCCGTCCGCGTCCTTGACCGGCAGGGCGCGGAAGGCGGCGAAGGCCTCGTCGAACAGGGGATCGCGCCCTGTCTTGAGGATGGGCAGGATCAGGCTGAGGAGAAAGCGCTGGTCTTCCTCCGCGACGGGCGCCCGGGCGGGGCGCGGGTCGTTGGGGGTCGGCGCCTCCGACAACATCAGCCAGGCCGTCCGGGCGTCGGTGCTCGCCTCCTTGTCCCGCCCCACCTGCTGGAAGGTGTCGGCGCGGAAGGCGTGCAGGAAGACGTCGGACCGGACCTCCTCGTCGCCCGCCGCCTGGTCATAGAGCCGTTCCGCCTCGCCATAGTCGCGATTGAGATAGGCGGCCGTGGCCTGGTTCAGCCGCGCCAGCCGCTGCTCCGGCGAGCCCTGCGGCAGCGCCTCGGCGCAGGCGGCCCAGTCAGGGACCACGCCGGGCGCCGGTTCGCAGACCGCGGGGATCTCCTGCGGGGCGGCGCTCAGGACGAGGGCGAGGACGAGCGCGATCATGGTCTCAGACCCGCGTCAGCCGCAGGTCGTGGAAGTCGTAGCTGAAGTCCGCGTCGGGCGAGACCGCCTTCATCGTCGCCGTCGCCGGTGCTCCGTTTTCCACCTTGAAGGTGACGAACACGTCCTCCTCGCGCCGGTCCGGGAAACGGGTGCGCAGGGTGTCGCCGTCGTAGGCCTCCAGCGGACCCTGCAGCGATGGCGTGCGGCTGAAGGCCAGCCACAGACCGCCGTCGCGCGGCTGGATGACGATGTCGCCGTACCACGGGTCGCGCCACGTGCCGGCGTAGGCGGCCAGCGGCAGCGACGGCGGCGCGCGGGCCGCCTGCTTCGCATCGATCTCCGCCGCGGCGGCGATAGACTTTGCGTCGCCCTCGTCGCGCAGGCGCACGCTGTCGGCGATCCAGTCGAATCCGGTCTTGCCCATGATGATGTCGGCGATCCCGCTGCGCAGCGCCCGGGTCAGCATCCCTTCCTCGGCGTTGGTGAAGAAGCTGAAGCCCGCGTCGCGGCCGGGGATCAGCACCGTTCCGGAGATGAAGCCCGGGGCCCCGCCGCCGTGGGTGATGAACCGCTCGCCGCGATAGTCCATCACCTGCCAGCCCATGGCGTAGGTCGCCGCGATGGCCCGGCCCGGCAGGTCCGGCGTCGGCCCGGCCGAGTTGGAGATGATGATGTTCGGCTTCCACATCTCGTTGCCGCGCGCCTCGGAATACAGCCGGGAGCCGTCCGGCAGCTCGCCGCGCTTCAGCTGCACCGCGATCCATTTGGCCCAGTCCACCGGATTGGTGACGAAGCCGCCCGCGGCCCCCGCCGAGGACCAGTTCCACACCTCCTGGATCGACTGGCCGATGGTCTGCATCGGCCCCTGGTAACGAAGCGGCGGTCCGATCCGCCCGTGCGGCAGGGCCGACTTCGCGGGGTCCGCCGCCGTCATCAGCGGCAGGGTCTCCGACATCCCCAGCCGGTCGAGAATCCGGGTCTGGACGAAGTCCTCCCACGGCATGCCCGAGGCCGCCGCCACCACCTCGCCGGCCACCACGAACATCAGGTTGCAGTAATGGTAGGTGGTGCGGAACTGGTCCTCGATCGGCACATGCGGCACGGCCGCCATGATCTCCGCCCGGGTCCGGTCGCTGTTCGGCCAGAACAGCAGGTCGCCGGCCCCGAGGCCGAAGCCGATGCGGTGGCTGATCAGGTCGCGCACCGTGACCATATCGTTCAGCTCGGGCTTCGACAGCGAGAAGTCCGGCAGCCAGGTGCGCACCGGTTCGTCCCACTTCACCTTGCCCTCGTCGACCAGAATGGCCAGGGCGGCCGCGGTCACCGCCTTGGTGTTCGAGGCGATGGCGAAATGGGTGTGCTCGTCGATCGGCGCCCCGCCGATGGCCCGCACGCCGTAGCCGCGGGTCAGCACGGGCGCGCCGTCCTTGACCACCGCGATCGACACCGCCGGCTGGTCGGGGAAGGCGGCCATGGCCTTCCTCACATAGGCGTCCACGACCTCGGCCAGGGCCTCGCCCGACGGCGCCGGCCCGGTCTGGGCATACGACAGCGAGGGCAGGGCGACGCCGGCTGCGGCGGACGACGCCAGCGCCGCGCGGCGGGTGAGTTGGATGGACATTCAGGCGCTCCCGACGGACTTGCCCGAAACGCTAGCCCGCCCGCGCCCCTGCCGCCAAGCCGAAAGCGGCCGCTCCGGCGCGGCGGCTTTTCAGCGATTGCTCATCCGCCGCTCATGCCGCTCAGGCCGGACCAGGCTTTGCTGGACTGCGACTGGCGAGCCCGCCGGCGGAGCCGTCGTTTCCTGAAAAATCCGTAATGAAATGAAGAAGAAGTAACTTTCAAATCCGGCCATGCGGATTTAACTGCCACTTAAAATCACACCAAGCGTCCACCGCCGTTCCGGGGTCCTCGACATGTCCTTGAAATTCCTGCTGCTGGTCGGCACGGCCCTGGCCGCCTCGTCCGGCGCCGCCTTCGCCCAGTCGACGCCCGCGCCGCCGCCCGCGCCGCAGACTCCGCCGCCGCCCCAGGACGCCCCGCCGCCGGCCGGCGAGGACGACAAGGAGGCCGAGGTCGAGGAGGTCGTCGTCCAGGGCCGGACCACCGATGTCCGCACCTCGATCGACTCGGTCAGCTAC
>JAEYUE010000308.1 GCA_023433655.1 Pseudomonadota bacterium
GGCCGAGGCCGCGGCTGAACGGCTGGCCGAAGCCGAGCAGAACGTGCGCGAGACGGCGCAGATGTCGCCCGAGGCGCTGGGCCGGAAACTGCAGGACGACGCCATCGCCCGCCCGCCGGACGCCGCCGGGGCCGAGAGCCTGCTCTACGGCCTGGAGCGCGAGCGGGAAGCGCTGGGCGCGGTCAACCTGCTGGCCGAGGAGGAGGCCAACGAATACGGCGACCGGCTGCAGACCATGAAGGTCGAGCGCTCGGACCTGACGTCGGCCATCGCCAAGCTCCGCGACGGCATCGACGAGCTGAACGCGGAGGGCCGCGAACGGCTGATCGCCGCCTTCGACATCATCAACGACAACTTCAAGGCCCTGTTCGAGGCGCTGTTCGGCGGGGGCCAGGCGGAGCTGAAGCTGGTCGAGTCGGACGACCCGCTGGAGGCGGGACTGGAGATCTACGCCTGCCCGCCGGGCAAGCGGCTGGCGGTGATGAGCCTGATGTCGGGCGGCGAGCAGGCGCTGACGGCCGCGGCGCTGATCTTCGCCGTCTTCCTGGCCAATCCGGCCCCGGTCTGCGTGCTGGACGAGGTCGATGCGCCGCTGGACGACGCCAACGTCGACCGCTTCTGCCGCATGCTGGACGAGATGCGGAAGCGCACCGACACCCGCTTCATCGTCATCACCCACAACCCCGTGACCATGAGCCGGATGGACCGGCTTTACGGCGTGACCATGCCCGAGCGGGGGGTGAGCCAGCTGGTCAGCGTGGACCTGACCCAGGCCGAGAAGCTGGTGGCCTGAGGCCTACCAGCCGTCCTCCGCGTCCCGGAGCGCCTCCATCCGGTCGAATTCCTGGACCGCGCGCGACCGGAACAGCATCAGGGTGGACAGCACGTGGCCGCGGGTGGTCCCGAAGGCGTGGTGCTCGAGCCGGTAAAGAGCCGGTTCGTCGGCGACGCGGCCGAAGGCCAGCCAGCCGCCGTTGTCCAGCCACCACAGCTCGATATCCTCGGGCGCGTCGACGGCGATGGACAGGAGCATCGAGCCGCAATTCCGCTCCTCGATGGGCCGCTCGGGCGTGGGGCAGTCGGCCTCCCTGACGATGGTCCCATGGAGGTCAGGCCATGAGATGCGGCCGATGCGGACGCCGTCGAGGTCCGGCTCATCCACCCAGGTCCCCCCCGCCTCGGCCACCAGCTCGCGCAGCTCGGCGCCGGTGACGCCGTTCCACCAGGTGCGGTTCTGCTCGCTGTTCCAGTCGACGGTCTGCGCTGCGGCCGATCCCGCCGTGGCCAGAGCCAGAGCGGCCGTCGCCGCCACAAGGTTGAATCGCATGCCTTCCTCCCCAATCCCGAGGCGAGGATCAGGCGCCCGCAGGCCGGTGTCCAGACACGGAAGCTGACGGTCAGCGGCCGCCGCTGGACCGGCTGAAATGGAAGCCCATGATGTGGAAGCCCTCGCGGAAATAGAAGCGGTGGGCGCGGTCGCGGTGGACGGCGGAGTGCAGGGTGGTGGTGGGACAGCCGAGCTCGACGGCCCGCTCGTCGAACCAGCGCAGCAGGGCGGCGCCGTAGCCCCGTGAGCGGTGGGCCTCGCTGGAGACGAGATCCTCGATCTCAAGCCGGCGCCCGCAGTAGGTCGTCTCGAACACGCGCCACAGGCCGATGGCCCGCACCTCGCCCTCATCGACCAGCTGGACCAGCCGCGCGCCCTCGCCGAACATCCGTTCGATCTGGGCCGGATAGTCCGCGTCCAGCGCGGGCCGCAGCTGGCGGTGAAGGGCCTCGCCCTCCAGCAGCAGCGGGCGCCGCCCGGCGGGGTCGGTCGCGGTGGTGGTTGCGGAGGTGCGGACGTCGATGCGGGCGAAGGCGGTCATACCGCCAAGCTGGGCCCGGGCCGGCCGCTGATCAACCCCGGCCCAGCACCTCGGTCCGCAGGAACCAGCCGAAGATCGCCGGCCCCTCGATGACATAGCGGCGGAACATGCGGCGCGGCTGGCTCAGCAGCCGGTGCAGCCATTCCAGAGACAGCCGCTGGAAGAGCACCGGGGCGCGGTGCTGGCGGCCGGTGAGGAAGTCGACCGAGGCCCCGACGCAGAGGGTCACGCCGCGTCTCCGGCCGGCGTCGCGCAGGGCATGGGCGAAGCGCTCCTGCTTCGGGAAGGAGACGCAGGCCAGCAGCACGTCCCAGTCGGCGCGGGCGGCCGCCTCGACGGCGTCGGTCCACCCGGGCGTGCCCGGCGTCAGCATCGGGGCATCGATGAAGGTGAAGCGCCGCCGCAGGAACCGGGCGGCCAGGTCCTCGAACGCGGCGCGGTCCGGGCCGAACACGCCGATGGTCAGGGGGAGGTCGGAGGCCAGCAGGTCGGCGGTCAGGTCCGATCCCGGGTAGACCGCCAGCATCTTGCCCCTCAGCCGGGCGAGATGGGCGAGGATGCGGCTGTCGCAGACCTTGAGCGCCGCGCCGTCGTAGACCTCGCGCTCGATGCGGCCGTCCATCAGCTTGACGACGTGGTCGACATTGGGGGTGACGACATAGCCGTACGGCCCGCGCGCCATGGCCGCGACGCGGGCCAGAAGGGCCGGCCGGTCTCCTTCGGCGAAGTCGAGCGTCATGAAGCGGGTCATCGGGACAGCCTAGGCCGTCGCCGTCAACGCGCGGTTACGACGCCACGGTCGGTTCGAAGGCCGCGTTCAGCTGGCGGTCGCGCGGCAGGGCCTCGGGGCAGTGGTCGCGCATGAAGGCGAGCATCTTCTCGCGGATCTCGCAGCGCAGGTCGAAGACGACGGAGCCGTTGCGGCCGCTGGCGAGGCAGCGCACCTGGGCGACGCGGTCGGTGACGTCGGTCACCTGCAGACTGATCACGTCGCCGTCCCAGTGAGGGCTGGCGCGGCAGATCCGCTCCAGCTCCGACCGGAGCCGGTCGATGGGGGCCTCGTAGTCGACATAGAGAAAGGCCGTTCCGATCAGGCGGGACGTCTCGCGAGTCCAGTTCTGGAACGGCTTCTGGATAAACCAGGTCAGCGGCAGGATCATCCGCCGCCAGTCCCACAGCTTGACCACGACATAGGTCGAGGTGATCTCCTCGATCGTGCCCCACTCGCCCTCGACGATGACCGCGTCGTCGAGGCGGATCGGCTGGTCGGTGGCGATCTGGACGCCGGCGATCAGATTGGTCAGCAGCGGCTGCAGGGCGAAGCCGGCGATGATCCCGACCACCCCGGCCGAGGCCAGCAGGCTCATGCCCCATTGCCGGACCTCGCTGATGGTCAGCAGCGCGAGGCCGAGGGTGACGACCCCGATCAGCAGGGCGGCCACCCGCTGCAGGATGCGCATCTGGGTGATGTGCTTGCGGGCGACGAGGTTGTCTTCCGTCGCCATGTTGAAGCGGCGCAGATAGACGACCGCCCACATGTCCGAGGCCCCGACCAGCATCCAGCCGATGGTCAGGACGAACAGGAACAGCAGGGTCTGACGGATGAATTCCGAAGGCTCGGGGTCGAGCGGCGATACGGTCACCGCCAGGGCCATGGCCACGATCATCACCGCGATGCGCACCTTGAGCCGCGCCCGCCCGACGACGCCGCGCCAGAACGCCTCGCGCCTGCGCACCGCCAGCTTCAGCAGTCCGAAGACGACCTGGTTGGCGGCCCAGCCGATGAAGACGAAGCCGGCCACGATGATGGCCACCACCGCCCATTCCGGCAGCCAGTGCAGCTGCCGCCAGATGCGGAAGACCTCATGGGTCAGGTCGGTGACGAAGGGGGGCATGGGTCCTTTCGGCCGCGTCGGATAGGCCTGACCATAATCGCTTTGCCGGAGGAGGTTTGCATACCCCGGTTTTCTCTGGATAGTGCCGGTGGGGATCTGGAGGGGATTGTTCCATGAAAACAGTACTTAAGATTGCATCAGCCGGCACCTTCCTGTTTGGCGGGACGGCCGTGGCGCAGGACGCGACGCCGGGACACGACGCGCCTATGCGGCAGGTGTTCGCCGCCCCCGGGGTGGCCGGCTACATGACCGCCCCGGCCGACGACGGGACGCTGAAGCGGACCTGGACCTGGCTGTTCCTCAAGGACGCCATTCCCAACGGAGCGGACACCTTGGCGATGGAGTGGGAGATCGACTGCGCCGCGGGGACGGCGCGCACCGTGCGGACGGCGCTCTACACCGGCGCCGCCCACATGAAGACCGACGCCGGCCCGGCCGAGCGCTCGGCGCCCGCCGCCGGCTCCCCGGGGGCGATCACCCTGGCCGCCGCCTGCGCGCCGGCGGAGCAGGCGCGGAC
>JAEYUE010000319.1 GCA_023433655.1 Pseudomonadota bacterium
AGTTGATTCAGCGCCGAATTCCCCTCCGGCGCGCGGTCGGTCCAGACGCTGTCGATATTGGCCACGAACACGGCGTCGGACCCCAGCAGCGGGGCCGCCTTCTTCAGCCCGCCGCCGGTCTCGAGCAGTTGCGCCCGCTCGTCCGAGATGACGATGGCCGGTCCGCGCCCGCGTCCGGCGAGGTGTCGCTCGAGCCGGTCGGCGAACCAGTGGACGTTGACCACCGCCCGTTGGACGCCTGCGTCGGCCAGCCGGTCCAGCACGTGATCGATCAGCGCCCGCCCCCCGACCTCGACCATGGCCTTGGGCCGGTCGTCGGTCAGCGGCCGCATGCGCGTGCCCAGGCCGGCGGCCAGCACCATGGCGGTCTTCGGCGTCCCGGTCATGCGCGTCTCTCTTCCGGGACATGGCGCTCGAACCAGCGCCGCGCGGCCTCCAGTCCCGGCCGCTGCAGGTTGGCGTCCAGATGGGCCCACATGCGCGGCATGAACTGGCGGTAGCGCGGCTTGCCGTCGCGGGCGATCAACCGGGCGAAGACGCCGAGGATGCGCGCCTCGTTCAGCGCCGCGAGGGCGGCGTAGTCCCGCCGGTAGGCCTCGCGGTCGACCATCATCACCTCGCAGTAGTGGTCGAAGGCGATCGTCTCGAGCTCGGACGGGACGTCCCGTCGCGCGTCCTGCAGGAGGGAGTGCAGATCCCAGACCGGATGGGCCAGCACCGCGTCCTGGAAATCGATCATCCCGACCCGCCGGCAGCCGGTCCGCTGCGGCAGCCAGATCAGGTTTTCGGCATGGTAGTCCCGATGCGCGATGACCGCGGCCTTCTCTTCCCCCATGGCGGCGATCGGCGCCCAGGCGGCCCGCCATTCGTCCAGCGCGGCCGGACCGAAGTCGAGAGCCGGGTGCAGCTTCGGCATCCATTCCACGAACAGGTCGGCCCCGCCCTGGAGAGCCACGGCGTCATAGGTCAGCAGCGGCCAGTCGCCGGCCGGCCCTTGCATGACGTCGGGCAGGGTGGCGGACAGGTGCAGCCGCGCCAGCGCGTCGACCGCCGTCAGATAGAGCGGCGCCTGCGGCTCGCCGGTCTCGATGACGCGCGCGAACAGGTCGTCGCCGAGGTCCTCGATCACCGCCAGGCCGTTGGCGGCGTCGACGGCGACGATCTCCGGCGTCGACAGGCCGGCGCGGCGGAAATGCCCGGCCACCGCCGCGAAGGCCTCGATCCGGCCGGCCGACAGCCGGGCCACGGCGTTCCAGCCCGCGGCGCGGCGCTGCTCCGGCGTCCAGCTCGGGTCGCACGGCGGCGATTCCGCAGCCGGCGGCTGATCCATCAGCATCAGGCTCGCCCCCGACGGCGTGGTCAGCCGCTCATAGCGGCGCGTCGAGGCGTCGCCGGGCAGGGGGCTGCGGGCGGCGTCGGCGAGGCCGGCCGCCTTGAGGAAGTCGAGGCGCTGGAGTTCTCGGTCAGACATGCAGGTCCTTCAGCTTCCTCTCCCACGCCCCTGCGCCAGAAACGGTCGCACGGCGGCCGTCGCCATGTTCGTCCAGGGTCACCGTCAGCCGGTCGGGCCCCAGCCAGGCGGCCGGGTCCTCGCCCAGCCGTTCTGGCCATTCGATCACCGCGCAGCCCTCGTCCAGCGCCTCGTCCAGGCCGATCTCGCTCGCCTCTTCCGGCCGGGTCAGCCGGTAGAGGTCGAAATGCGCCACGGGCGGATCGCTGTCGTAGAACTGCACCAGGGTGAAGGTCGGCGACGGCACGTCCTCGTCCGGCCGGGTCAGGGCGCGGATCAGGCCGCGCGCGAGCGTCGACTTGCCCATGCCCAGAGGCCCGTGCAGCAGCACCGCCTCGCCCGCGGCCAGCAGCGGGGCGATGGCGGCGCCCAGCCGCGCGGTCGCCTCGGCGTCGGCCAGTTCGAACACGGTCTCAGGCAAAATCGGCGTCCGGCTGGCTGGGCAGGACCCGCTCGGTGAAGGCCTTCAGCGCATAGGTCGTCCGCGCTGCGTCGATATCCAGCCGCGTCGGCGGGACCGGCTTGCCCACCTTGAGATGGAACGGCTTCTTCCGCTTGTTGAGCAGCTCGTGGAACAGGGTGACGTCGCGCAGCTCCTGCGACACGCGGTCGAAGGCGTGGAACAGCCGCGAGTGGGGTCCGGCGACGTGG
Organism: Pseudomonadota bacterium; assembly: GCA_023433655.1. Taxonomy (GTDB): domain Bacteria; phylum Pseudomonadota; class Alphaproteobacteria; order Caulobacterales; family Caulobacteraceae; genus Brevundimonas. Next base: position 2,162 of record JAEYUE010000319.1, read on the forward strand.
ATCGGCACCACCGGGGCCTCGTATCTGCGCGCCAGCGAGGCCGCGGTCGGGGCCCAGTCGGGATCGGTCAGCGAGCCGTCCCTCGCCACCCGCGCCAGACGTCCGGCCGGGAACATCACCAGGCAGCGCTCGGCCTCGAAGGCCTCCTTCGCCGCGGCGAGCGTCGCCCGGGTCTTCTCGCGCGTGCGCTTGGCGACCACCCATTCGACCGGAATGACCGTCTCGCCCAGCCGCGGCGAGACGCGCAGCGCGTCGGCGTTGGCGAAGAAGATGGCGTCGGGCCGTCGCGCCCGGATGGCGTCGAACACGGCGATGCCGTCGGCGATGCCGGTCGGATGGTTGGCCACGACGATGCAGCGCCCGCTGGACGGGATACGGTCGCCGTTCATCACCGACACCTTCAGGTCCAGCAGGTCGCTCATGTAATCGAGCGCCTCGGCCCCCGACAGCGGGCGGACCGCGTCGGCCATGCGCACCGCCTGGCGATAGTTGAGCAGCCGGTAGAGCAGGGGCCTCACCACCGGCCACGCCGCCGACTGCGTCAGCCGCGGGGCGCGCTCGGCGATCAGCACGTCGCAGATGTGCGGCCGGGCCGAGCCGGACAGGTCTGCGGTCTGGGTCAGGGCGACGGCGGTCATGCCCGGCGTTTGTCGCCGGTCCCGGGACTCTCCGCAAGCGGCGAGGGGCGGCGGCATTGACGGGCGGGCCCCGGGGCGCCACCCCTTCGCCCCGACCCGTTTCCGAAACGCCGAGGATCCCTGCGCATGACGTCCGTGACCCGCCTCCTGACCAGCCTCAGCGCCGCCGCCCTGCTGACCGGCGCGGCCCTGCCCGCGCTCGCCGAGGCCCCGGCCGCCGCGCCGGCCGCCGTGGCCGCCCCGTCGCAGGACGCGAAACCCTTCACCTGGCGCGAGATGATCAGCGCCAACCGTCTCGGCGATCCGCAGGTCTCGCCCGACGGTCGCTGGGTGGTCTATTCGGTGACCACGACCGACGTCGACGCCAACCGCCGCTCGGGCGCCCTCTACATGATGGACCTGCAGAACCCCGGCGAGGGCCGCCGGCTGGCCATCAACGAGGGCGGCGCCAACACGGCGCGCTGGGGCTCCGACGGGAAGCTCTACTTCCTCTCCGGCCGCTCGGGCTCCAGCCAGGTCTGGCGCGCCGAGGCCGACGGCACGCGGCCCGTCCAGGTCACCGACCTGCCGGTCGACGTCAACGCCTACCGCATCAGCCGCGACGCCGCGAAGCTCGTCCTGTCGCTGGCCGTCTTCCCGGGCTGCGCCGACCTGGCCTGCAGCGTCGACCGTCAGAAGGCCGAGGCCGACGACAAGGCCACCGGCCAGGTCTACGACCGCATGTTCGTGCGCCACTGGGACACCTGGAACGACGGCACCCAGAACCACCTGTTCGTGGTCAACACCGACGGCTCCGGCGAGCCCGTGTGGGTGACCAAGGGCTTCGATGGCGACACGCCGTCCAAGCCCTTCGGCGACGAGAGCGAATTCACCTTCACGCCAGAAGGCGACGCCGTGGTCTTCTCGGCCCGCGAGGCCGGTCGCAGCGAGCCGTGGAGCACCAACTTCGACCTCTGGCGCACCAACGGCCTGAGCGGCGACGGGACGTTCCAGAACCTGACCGACGACAACGACGCCTGGGACACCGGCCCGGTGTTCTCGCCGGACGGCCGCACCCTGGCCTACCGCGCCATGGCCCGCCCCGGCTTCGAGGCCGACAAGTTCGCCATCTTCCTGCGCGACATGCAGACCGGCCAGCTGCGCCAGATCGCCGCCGACTGGGACCGCTCGGCCAACACCCTCGAGTGGTCGGCCGACGGGAACACTCTCTACACCACCGCCGGCGACGTCGGTCAGACCCGCATCTTCGCCATCGACACCCGCAACGGCGTGGTCACTCCGGTGACCGGCGAGGGCCACGTCTCGACCTTCCAGCTGACGCCGTCGGGCTTCGTCTTCGCCCACGACAGCCTGACCCGGCCGAGCGAGCTCTACGTCAAGACCTACCTCGGCCGCGAGATGACGATCCGCATCACCGACGTGAACCCGCAGCTGGACGACCTGGCCTTCGGCGAGGCCGAGCAGTTCAGCTTCCGGGGCTGGAACGACGAGACGGTCCACGGTTACGTCATCAAGCCCGCCAACTATGTCGAGGGCCGGAAATATCCGGTCGCCTTCCTGATCCACGGCGGCCCGCAGGGCTCGTTCGGCGACAGCTGGTCCTATCGCTGGAACCCGATGACCTACGCCGGCGCTGGCTATGCGGTGGTGATGATCGATTTCCACGGCTCGACCGGCTACGGCCAGGCCTTCACCGACTCGATCAGCCAGCACTGGGGCGACCGCCCGCTCGAGGACCTGCAGAAGGGCTGGGCCCATGCGCAGCAGGCCTATCCCTTCCTCGACGGTGAGAACGCCTGCGCCCTCGGAGCCTCCTACGGCGGCTACATGATCAACTGGATCGCCGGCAACTGGGCCGGCGAGTTCGACTGCCTGGTCAATCACGACGGCGTCTTTGACACCTTCGGCATGGGCTATTCGACCGAGGAGCTGTGGTTCACCGAGTGGGAATACGGCGGCACCCCGTGGGAGAACCCGCGCGGCTACCAGGCCTTCAACCCGGCCAACCACGTCGACAAGTGGCGCGATCCGATGCTGGTCATCCAGGGCGACCTTGATTTCCGCATCCCCACCGCCCAGAGCCTGTCGACCTTCACCGCCCTGCAGCGGCGCGGCGTCGAGAGCCGGCTGGTGGTCTTCCCGGACGAGAACCACTGGGTGCTCAAGCCCGCCAACAGCCGGCAGTGGCACACCGAGGTGTTCGGCTGGCTCGACAAGCACCTGCAGCCGGTCGACTAGGCCGCGCCGCCGGCGGGTCTCGATCAGGGCGTCCCCGACCGCGGGGACGCCCTTTTTCATGGCCGCCACCGCCCGTTGAGCCTTTCGCAGGCCTCGCGCGTTGTCCCGCCCGACGGAGGCCTGTCTTGTCCAACCGCCTGAAGGACAATCCGAACTGGCTGGTCGTGCGCGACCGGGCCCTGGTCCCCGCCGGCGCGCGGGCGCGCGCCTGGCGCGACTGGATCGTGGCCAACGACCCGGTCTACGCCGCGGCCCGCCGGCCCGGCCCGGCCGAGAAGATCGCCGCCACCGTCACCCTGCTGCTGATCGCCGCCGTGGTCCTGTTCCTGCTGCTGTTCGACTGGAACATGCTGCGCGGCCCGATCGGGCGCTGGGCCTCGGCCCGCTACGACCGCGAGATCGTCCTCAACGGCGACCTCGACGTGAAGCTGCTCAGCTGGACGCCCTCGGCGCGGGTGCGCGACCTGCGCATCGGCGGCCCCGACTGGGCGCGCGAGCAGGACACCCTCCGCGTCGACGACCTGCAGGCCTCCGTTCGCCTGCGCGCCCTGCTGGCCGGCCATGTCGAGATGCCGCTGGTCGCCGTCACCCGGCCGCGGGCCGTGCTGATCGCCACCGAGGACGGCCGCCAGAGCTGGCGTCTGGATCCGGATGCGCCCGACACCGGCGAGGGCCTCCGGCTGCCGCCGATCAACCGCCTGTTGATCCGCGACGGCCGGCTGACGCTCGACGAGCGCCGCCGCAAGATCCGCCTCGACGCGACCGTGAACGCCCGCGAGGGGTCCGACGGAGACGCCGGCTTCCACCTCGATGGCGAAGGCACCATCAACGGCACGCCCCTGACCGTGCTGGTCCGCGGCGGCCCCTTCATCAACATCCGCCGCGACCGGCCCTACGCCTTCCATGGCGAAATCGCCGGCGTGGGCACGCGGCTGGTCGCCGACGGTTCGATCACCCGCCCGTTCGACCTCGGCCAGTTCAGCGCCACCTTGCGGCTGCAGGGCCGCGACCTCGCCGACATCTATCTGCTGACCGGGGTGACCACGCCCAACACCCCGCCCTACCGCCTCGCCGGCAAGCTGACCCGGGACGACGCCAAATTCACCTTCGCCGACTTCAGCGGCCGGGTCGGCTCGTCCGACCTCTCGGGCGATGTGGTGGTGGACAAGGTCGATGGCCGCCGCCGGGTCGACGCCGAGCTGCGCTCGCGCCTGCTCGACATTGGCGACCTGATGGCCGTGCTCGGGGCCGAGCCGCGGGTGACGTCCTCCGGCGACACGGTGGTCAGCTCGGGCGCGCCCGGACGCCTGCTCCCCGACGCGCCGCTGAACGTCGAACGCCTGCGGGTGATGGACGGAACCCTGCGCTACAGGGCGGCGCGGGTGAAACGCAACGACCTCGACGTGCGCCGGGTCGACATCGGCGCCGACCTCAGGGGCGGCGTCCTCGATCTCGATCCGGTGGCCTTCGCCTTCAACCACGGCGAACTGCGCGGCACGGCGAAGATCAACGCCACCCGCGACCGGCCCTACAGCGCCGTCGACTTCCGCCTGCGCAACTATCCTCTGGAGTCGATCATCCCCGCGCGCGGCGGGCAGCCGACCGTGACCGGCCGGGCCCTTGGCCGCGCCCGGCTGGAGGGGCCGGGCGCATCGGTGCACGACTTCGCCGCCAATTCGAAGGGCACGATCAGCCTGGTGGTGCCGCAGGGCCGCATGCGCGAGGCCTTCGCCGAACTGCTGGGCATCCACGTCCTCGCCGGCCTGCTCAAGATGGACGACGCCTCGACCGCCGAGATCCGCTGCGCCGTGGCCGACTTCACCGTCAGCGGCGGCACGGCCACGGCCCGCACCTTCGTCATCGACACCAGCCCCGTGCTGGCGAAAGGCAGCGGCACGATCGATCTCGGCGCCGAAACCCTGAACCTGCGCATCGACGGCGAGACCAAGGAGGCGAGACTGGTGCGGTTGTGGGCCCCGATCCTGGTCCAGGGCCCCCTGCGGTCGCCGAAGGTGGACGTGGACCGCGGCGCGGTCGCCGCCCAGGTCGGGGTCGGCGGCCTGCTCGGGGCCCTGGTCAATCCGTTCGCGGCGCTGGCGGCCTTCGTCGACCCGGGCCTGGCCGAGGACGCCAACTGCGGCGCCCTGATCTCCTCGGCGAGGTGATTGAGCCGGACGCGCGCTTCGTGCGTATCTTCGCATCCGCCCCCGGATTCGAGATGCGATGACCCGAAGAGGATTCCTGGCCCCCGCCGTGGCCGCGCTCGCCGGCGCCTGTTCGCCGCTCGGCGCGCTGAATGCGCTCGGCCCGCGCGATCGCGGCGCCCGGCGGCTGGCCGCCGGCGTCCCCTACGGCGACGATCCGCGCCAGAAGATGGACGTGCTCGGTCCCACCGCCGGGCCGCCCGGCCCCCGGCCGATGCTGGTGTTCTTCTACGGCGGCGGCTGGGATTCGGGCTCGCGCAGCCTCTACGGCTGGGCCGCCCACGCCCTGGCGGCCCGCGGCTTCGTGGTCGCCGTGCCTGACTACCGGCTGGTCCCGACCGTGCGCTTCCCCGGCTTCATCGAGGATGCGGCGGCGGCGACGGCCCGTTTCGGCGAACTGGCGGAGGTCCACGGCGGCGATCGCGCCCGGCTGGGCGTGCTGGGCCACTCGGCCGGGGCCCACCTCGCCATGATGATCGCCCTCGACCGCCGCTACATGGCCGGGGCGGGCGCGCCGGGGCTGATCCGCGCAGCGGCAGGGCTGGCCGGACCGTACGACTTCCTGCCCTTCGACGTCGCCGCCTCGATCAACGCCTTCGGCCGCGCCCCCGACCCGACCCTGACCCAGCCGGTCACCTTCGTCCGCCCCGACGCCCCGCCGCTGTGGCTGGGCCACGGGACCGCGGACACGGTCGTCCACGCCGAGGACACCACCATCCTGTGCGAGCGCATGACGGCGGTCGGCGGACGCTGCGAGGCGCGGCTGTACCCGGACCTGAACCACGCCGACCTGATCGCGACCTTCTCGCCGCTGTTCCGTCGCAAGGCGCCAGTGCTCGACGACGTCAGCGCCTTCTTCCTTCGCGAACTCGGCTGAGCCGGGACCGTCTCGCCAAGGTCATCATCTTCCGTTATCGGAGGCCATGACAGACACGAACAACACGGCCCTCAGCGGCCCGGCGGCGCTGGACCGCCTCGAAACCCTCTACAATGACGCCGTCGCCAACCTCCGCGAGGCGGTGCGCACCTTCCTCGCCACGGGCGAGAAGCCGGACCCCGAGGCCCGCGCCCGCGGCCTGTTCTCCTATCCCCAGCTGCGCGTCAGCTGGTTCGGCGAACGCCCCGCCAATCTGGCCAGCCGCGCCTACGCCCGCCTGTCGCGGCCCGGCGTCTACGCCACGACCATCACCCGGCCGGAACTGTTCCGGCCCTATCTGACCGAGCAGCTGGCCCTGCTGGAACAGGACTACGGCGCCACCTTCGAGGTGCGGCCCTCCGACCAGGAAATCCCCTTCCCGTATGTGATGGACGGTTCCGAGGTGGCATTGGACCGCAGCCAGACCGCCGCCGTCGCCCGCCACTTCCCGACCACCGACCTGGCCCATATCGGCGACGAGATTTCCGACGGCCTGTTCGATCTCGGCGAGGACTTCCCGCTGGCCCAGTTCGACGGCCTGCGCACCGACTTCTCCCTCGCCCGCCTTCGCCACTACACCGGCACGCCGGTCGAGGACGTCCAGTCCTACATCCTGTTCACCAACTACAACCGCTACGTCGACGAGTTCGTGCGCTGGGCCTGCGCCCAGCTGGCCGATCCGGACAGCCCCTACGACCGCCTCGTCTGCGCCGGCGGCATCGTGGTCACGCGCGACACGCCCAATCCCGAAGAGGCGGTGATGGACGCGGCGTGGAAGAAGCACCAGATGCCGGCCTACCACCTGACCGCCCCCGGCTGGAACGGCATCACCCTGGTCAACATCGGCGTCGGCCCGTCCAACGCCAAGACCATCTGCGACCACCTGGCGGTGACCCGTCCCCACGCGTGGATGATGATCGGCCACTGCGGCGGCCTGCGCGACAGCCAGGTGATCGGCGACTACGTCCTCGCCCACGCCTATCTGCGCGACGACCATGTGCTGGACGCGGTGCTGCCGCCGGACATCCCCATCCCCTCGATCGCCGAGGTGCAGCGCGCCCTCTACGACGCCGCCAAGATGGTCTCGGGCGCGCCGGGCGAGGAGGTCAAGCGCCGGCTGCGCACCGGCACGGTGGTGACCACCGACGACCGCAATTGGGAGCTGCGCTATTCCAAGTCGGCCCAGCGCTTCAACCAAAGCCGGGCCGTGGCCATCGACATGGAAAGCGCCACCATCGCCGCCCAGGGCTACCGCTTCCGCGTGCCCTACGGCACCCTGCTGTGCGTCTCCGACCGCCCCCTGCACGGCGAGATCAAGCTGCCCGGCCAGGCCCACCGCTTCTACGAGGGGTCCATCTCCGAGCACCTGCAGATCGGCATCCAGGCGGTGGACCTGCTCCGCGCCGAGGGCCAGCGCCTGCACTCGCGCAAACTCCGCGCCTTCGACGAGCCGCCGTTCCGCTAGGGCGTCAGCGTTTCAACCGCCGCGCGTTCGCCGTGGCGGCGGCGTGGATCGGCTGCAGGGCGTCCGCCTGCAGCTTCAGCATGGCGGCGCCGAGGGCCCAGCCGTCCCGCACCGATCGGCTCCATGCGTTCAGGGCCCACTGACCCTGGGCGCCGAGGGCCTCGGCGGGGCTGCGGGCGGCGGCGATGGCGTCCAGCGCCTTACGGGCGGCTGCGCCCTCGCGTTCGACGACGCGGCGGGCGGTCTCCGCGGCCCGCATCGCCCCCGAGACGCCGATCGCAGCCGAGGCGGTGAGCGCCTCGACCTTCTCGGTTCCCATCAGCGCGAGTTCCGCATAGTCGGCCTTCAGCGGGTCCCTCGCAGCCTCGGCGATGATCTCCAGCCGGCGGACGACAACGCCGCCGGCGGCGGCCGCGAGCTCCTGGCTGGCGCGATGGGTGCGGGCGGCGTGGCGGGAGGCGATCATGAGCGGACCGTGCGCCCCGGCCGGACTTACGGCAAGCGCTCGTTTGAGAACTCGGCCACGTCCTTCAGCAGGGCGGGCACGGCGGCGTCGATGATCTCCTGCCCCTTCTCCGGGCTGGCCTGCAGCGGGTCGGAGCCGATGCGCCCGTCGGGGAAGCGGGCGCGGTAGTCCAGCGCGTCGCGGATCGGCCCGACCGGGGCGATCTTCGGCTCCATCACCGCCGTCTTGACCAGGTGAGGATAGGCGGCCTGGGTGACGGCGATCTCCGAGGGCGTGGCGTGCATGCCGTGGCCGGTGGGGAACATCTGCGAGCAGAAGGCGTGCACCCCGGGCAGGTCCCACCAGTTGCGCAGCTTCAGGGCGAACGGCGGCCGCTCCTCGACGAAGCTCCACTCGGCGTAGATCTCGGCGAAGGTCGCCTCGATGGTGGCGACGTTGCCGCCGTGGCCGTTGAGGAAATAGATCCGCTCGAAACCGTGCCGGGACAGCGAGCTGACCCAGTCGGTGATCGCCGCCATGAAGGTCGACGGCCGCAGGCTGATGGTGCCGGCGAAGGCCAGGTGATGCTGGGCCATGCCGATGTTGAAGGTCGGCGCCACGACCAGCGACTCGTCCCGCTTCTCCGCCGCATGGGCGATGATCTCCGGACACAGCCAGTCGGTGCCCAGCAGGCCGGTCGGCCCGTGCTGCTCGTTCGAGCCGATCGGCACGATCACCGTCTTCGTGGCCTTCAGCCGCGCGTCGATCTCGGGCCAGGACGACAGGTGAATCAGCATGGGGAACTCCGGAACAGATGACCGGGGTTGCCTAGACCCGCGCGTGGCCCGCGCCAAGCCTCGCGCCGCCGCGGTCGACGGTCGGCGCCGGTTTGCGCCAGATCAACGCCGCGAACGTCCTTCCGCGTCAGGCTTGGCCGTTATCGTCCCGGGAGCCCCCCGATGTCAGTCACTTTCGCCCGCCGGCCCCAGGCCTTCTCCCGGCTTTCGATCGCCCTGCACTGGCTGATGCTGGCCCTGCTGGCGGCGGTCTACGCCTGCATCGAGCTGCGCGAGCTCTATCCGCGCGGCAGCGACCTTCGCGAGGCGCTGAAGACCTGGCATTTCATGCTGGGCCTGTCCGTCTTCGTCCTCGTCTGGGTCCGCATCGCGGCGCGGGCCCTGTCGCCGCGCCGGCCGGCGCCGCGGAGCTGGGTCGGGGCGCTCGCGGCCGCTGTCCATCTCGCCCTCTACGGCCTGATGATCGCCATGCCGCTGATGGGATGGGTGGTGCTGAGCGCCGAGGGCGACCCCGTGCCCTTCTTCGGGCTCACACTGCCGCCCCTCGTCGGGCCCGACGAGGCGCTGGCCGAGTGGCTTGAAGAATTGCACGCCACCCTCGGCGTGGCCGGCTACTGGCTGATCGGCCTGCACGCCGCCGCCTCGCTGTTCCATCATTATGTCCTTCGGGACGGGACGCTCCGGCGTATGCTGCCGGGTCTGCCCTGACCGTTCCGGAGCGCCCGTGATGAGCCGTCTGCACGCCCACCCCGAACGTCACCGGGTGTCCCGCATCGGCTGGCTCAGGGCCGCCGTGCTGGGCGCCAACGACGGCCTGGTGTCGACGGCCAGCCTGATCGTCGGCGTCGCCGCCGCCGAAGCCTCGCGCGGCGGCATCCTCGTCGCCGGGGCCGCCGGCCTGGTCGCGGGCGCCATGTCGATGGCGGCGGGCGAATACGTCTCGGTCAGCTCCCAGTCGGACACGGAGAAAGCGGACATCGCCCGCGAGACCGCCGAACTGGCCGGCGACCGCGAGGCCGAGGTCGCGGAACTGGCCGGCATCTATGCCGCCCGCGGCCTCGATCCCGAGCTGTCGCGGCAGGTGGCGCTGCAGCTGATGGAGAAGGATGCGCTGGGCGCCCACGCCCGCGACGAGCTGGGTATTTCCGAGATCACCACGGCGCGGCCGGTGCAGGCGGCCCTGACCTCGGCCCTGACCTTCGCCCTCGGCGCCCTGCCGCCGCTGCTGCTGGTGCTCTGGGCGCCGCTGTCCGGCCTGATCCTCTGGGTCGGCGCGACCGCGTTGGCCGGCCTGATGGGCCTTGGCGCCCTGGGAGCGATCGCCGGCGGGGCCAATGTCGGGCGGTCGGTGATGCGGGTGGCCTTCTGGGGCGTCATCGCCATGGCCGCGACCGCCGGCATCGGCCGGATGTTCGGCACGGTGGTCTAGGGCGATGCGGCCCGACCTGCGGCTTGATCCCGTCACAGTTCCGCGGTTCCCTCCGCGACCGGAGACCTGACATGACCCCCACGCCGGCCCCTGTCCTCGACCTCGGCGCCATCCAGAGGCTGCGCAAGCTGGCGGTCGGGCTGGCGCTTATCGGCCTCGTGGGCCTGTCGGTGGTGAGCCAGTCGATCGGGGGCGTCGACGGCCCGTGGCACGAGTCGGTCGAGGCCGTGGGCCTCGCCGCCATCGTCCTGTCGATCGTCGGCCGAGCCTGGTGCACCCTGTACATCGGCGGTCGCAAGAAGGCCGAGATCGTCGACCGCGGCCCCTATTCGATCAGCCGCAACCCGCTTTACGTCTTCAGCTTCCTCGGCGCCTTCGGCATCGGCGCCCAGAGCGGCAGCCTCATCATCGGCGCCGCCTTCGTCGGTGCGGCGCTGCTGGTCTTCCACTTCACGGTGCGGCGCGAGGAAGCCTTCCTGCTGCGCGAATTCGGAGACGCCTACGCCGCCTATCGCGCCCGCACGCCGCGCTTCTGGCCCCGCTTCAGCCTCTGGCGCGACGCCGACGAACTGACCATCCGGCCGTCGCTGTTCCTGCTCACCCTGCGCGACGGCCTCGTCTTCCTGCTGGCCATTCCGCTGTTCGAGCTGATCGACGCCGGTCAGGCCATGCATGTGCTGGGTGTGGCGATCCACCTGCCCTGACAGCGGCAGGGCCCTTGGCCTGCGCCAATGCGCCGCCTATCGAAGCAGGTGATGGCCCGACAACCCGCCTCCCGCAAACCGGCGACTCCGAAACGCCCCGCCGTGCTCACCGGCCCCATGGTCCCGGTGCTGCGCTGGCCGCCCGACGAGGACCGGGTGGAGGCGATCTTCGCGCGGCTGGCGGGCGTCATGCCCGATCCGAAGGCCGAGCTGAACTGGTCCAGCCCCTTCACCCTCGTCGTCGCCGTCGCCCTGTCGGCCCAGGCCACCGACGTCGCCGTCAACAAGGCCACCGACAGGCTGTTCGCGGTCGCCGACACCCCGGAGAAGATGCTGGCCCTCGGCGAGGAGGGGCTGATCCCCTTCATCTCGTCGATCGGCCTCTACCGGAACAAGGCGCGGAACGTCATCGCCCTCAGCCGCCTCGTCCTCGAACAGCACGGCGGCGAGGTCCCCCTGACCCGCGCGGCGCTGCAAGCCCTGCCCGGCGTCGGCCGCAAGACCGCCAGCGTCGTCCTCAACGAACTGGGCATAGAGTCGGCCATCGCTGTCGACACCCATGTCTTCCGCGTCTCCCACCGCCTCGGCCTCGCCAACGCCGCCACCCCGGACAAGGTCGAGACCCAACTGCATCGGGTCGTCCCCGAGGCCTGGCTGCCCAAGGCCCACCACTGGCTGATCCTGCACGGCCGCTACGTCTGCACGGCGCGCAAGCCGAAGTGCAGCGCCTGCGTGATCAGCGACCTGTGTCCCAGCCGGGCGGGCCTGCAGGCGCTGGGAGAGGCAGGCTGACCCTACCGAGCCCCCAGCGCGTCCAACGCCGCTCGCGCTTCGGGACGGGAAGGGTCGAGCTCCAGCGCCCTGCGGAAGCTGAGCTCCGCGCCCTCGCGATCCACGTGGCCGCCTGCGCCCGAGGCCTGTCCCACGCCGAGATTCATGCAGCCGCTCCAGTCGCCCAGGCGGCAGGCCTGGTCGAACAGACGCCGCGCCCGCGCGGGATCAGCGGGCGCGCCGGTTCCCCGGGCGAGCAGCTGTCCCAGCTCGCTGCAGGCCTCACCGATGCGGCTGTCGCACGCCTTGGACAGGGGGCCGATCGCCTCCCCCTCGCGACCTCCCGGAACCATGCCCGAAATCAGAAACTGGCCCTGCATATGGCACAGGCCGGCGTCCCCGAGGTCGCAGCCCCGCTTCATCAGCTGCTCGGTCCTTTCCAGGTCCCGCGGCACATGGGCTCCTTCGCCGAACAGTCCCACCGCCGCCGGGCAGCCCTCGCGAACGCCGCCAAGGCAGGCGCGCGCCAGCGGCTCCGCCGCCCGGGCCGGGTCCGGCGCGACGCCGTCGCCGTTGAAGTAGGCTCCTCCGAGCTGGAGGCAGGCCCGGGCGTTGCTTCGATCACAGGCGCGCCGAAGGAACGACTCCGCCCGCGGCCAGTCCCGGTAGGTCCGGCCATCGACATTGAGAAGCGCCTTGGCGCCCTCGCTGCATCCCTCGACTTCGCCGCCGGCGCAGGCGCGCTCGAACAGGCCGAGCGATGTCTCCGGCTGATGGAAGGGGGTCCCGCTCTCGCCGTGAAGATTGCCGAGAATGACGCAGGAGGCGAGGCGGCCGCCGCGACAGGCCCGCCCCAGAAAGTCCACTGCCAGCGGCAGGTTCTTGGGCGCCCGGATCCCGGCCCAGTAAGTCTGTCCTTCCCGCGCGCAGGCGTCCAGGTCCCCCGCGCGGCACGCCGCCGCCCGCTCCGCCCTGTAGGCGTCGGCCCGGGTCAGGGCATTGTCCACCTGTGCATGCGCAGCGCCGCCCATCAGGAGGCCGACCGCCAGCGCGAGACTCAAGACTATTCCCCGCATTCCACCCTCCTCGGTTCGGCTCAAACCTAGCGGGCAGCAGGGAGGCGGTGCAATCAGAACGCGCCCAGACGATTCCTGACCGCCTGCGCGAACCGCGCCCCGCCCTCCGGCGCCGCGCCCAGATAGAAGTCCGGCTCGATCAGCTCGGCCTCCATCAGCAGCCACTGGCCGTCCCGCCCCTGCGCCATGTCGATGCGGGCGTACAGCAGATCCTCGTCGATCGCCGCCAGCGTCTGCTCCGCCAGCGCCAGGGCCCCGGCCGGCGGCTGCGGCAGGGCGGCGTACTGGCCCCCGAACTGGGTCTGGATGCGGAAGTCGCCCGCGACCGGCCGCTTGTTGACCGCGTGGCTCAGCCGGCCGCCGAAGAACAGCAGGCTGGTCTCCCCCTCCGTCTCGATCGAGGGCAGATAGGGCTGGATCATCGCCGCTCCCTCCGGCGCCTCGGCCAGCCGCTCGCCGCGCGACAGCCGCAGCGTCTTCCACGCCCCGCCCGACACCCGCGGCTTGACGATGATCACATCCGTTCCAAACCGGTCGAAGGCGGCGTCGACATCCGGCTGGGCGACGCCGTCGATCCAGATCGTCGGCGGGATGGCCACGCCCTTCTCCGCCAGCCGGCCGAGATAGGATTTGTCGGAGTTCCAGCCGATCACCGACGGCGGATTCAGCATCCGCACCCCGGCCTGCTCCCACGTCTCGCAGGCCTGCATCCAGCGCGGGTGGTCGCGGTGGTAGCCCCAGACGATCAGGGGCAGGACCAGCGGCCGGCCGGTCAGGCCCGACGCGTCCTCGACATGGTCGGTCCACGGCGTCGGCTCGACCTCGATCCCGGCGGCGGCGAGCGCCCCTTCGAGGCGCTCCAGCACCGCGGGCCACTGGCCGGCGTAGGAGGAATCGGCGGGGTCGGGGGTCAGGACGGCGATGCGGCTCATGCCCTCCCATGGCCGCAAACCGCCCCGCGCCGCAACCGCGCTCTCCTTGTCCCGCCATAAGCCGGGCAGGGGGTGACTCGCCATTCGCCGCCGCGCCCGCTATGGCGCGCCCATGACCCAGCCCGCCTCCCCCGCCGCCTTCGACGTCTGCGCCGTCGGCAACGCCATCGTCGATGTCCTCGCCCCCTGCGAGCCCGCCTTCCTTGAGGCCCAGGGCCTGGTCCCCGGCTCGATGCAACTGGTCGACGCCGACCGCAGCGCGGCCCTCTACGCCGCCATGGCCGCCGGGGTCGAGGCCTCGGGCGGCTCGGCCGGCAACACCGTGGCCGGGGTCGGCAGCTTCGGCGGCCGCGCGGCCTACATCGGCAAGGTCGCCGACGACCAGCTGGGCGGGGTCTTCACCCACGACATTCACGCCGTCGGCGTCCACTTCGCCACCCCGCCGCTGGCCGAAGGCGCGACCGGCGTGTGCATGATCAACGTCACCCCCGACGGCCAGCGCACCATGTGCACCTTCCTCGGCGCCGCCAACCAGCTGACCGTGGCCGACATCGACGCCGGGGTGATCGGCGCCTCGGAGATCGTCTATCTCGAGGGCTATCTGTTCGACCCGGCCCCGGCCCGCGCGGCCTTCGAGGCCGCCGCCGCGGCCGCCCACGCGGCCGGCCGCAAGGTCGCCATCACCCTGTCCGACGCCTTCGTCGTCCACCGCTGGCGCGCCGAGCTGCTGCAGTTCATCGAGGCCTCGGCCGACATCGTGCTGGCCAACGAGGCCGAGTTGCACGCCCTGTTCGAGACCGAGGACTTCGATCACGCCGCCGCCCACCTCGGCTGCATCGTCGACATCGCCGCCGTCACGCGCGGGGCCCAGGGCTCGGTGGTGTTCGGCGCTGGCGGCGCCGAGCGGGTCGAGGTCGCCGCCTGCCCCGTGGACAAGGTGGTCGACACCACCGGCGCCGGCGACCAGTACGCCGCCGGCTTCCTGCTCGGCCTCGCCCGCGGCCTTTCGCTGGAGGAGGCCGGCAAGCTCGGCTCCCTCGCCGCCGCCGAGGTCATCGCCCACTGGGGCCCGCGCCCGATGACCCCGCTGGAGCAGCTGGCGAAAGAGGCGGGGCTCCGCCTCTAGCCCCGCCGGATCGTCACATACAGCGCCCCGTCGCCGCCGTGATGGCGGGCGGCGGGGGCGAAGCCTGACACCACGCCACGCAGCGCCGGGGTCTGCAGCCACTCGTGCACCGAGGCGCGGATCACGCCGGTCCCGCCGCGCCGACCCTGGCCGGTGATGACAAGAACCGCCCGGTAACCTCGCGCCTGCGCCCCGATCAGAAAGGCCGTGAGGGCGTCCTGGGCCTGAAAGCGGCCATAGCCGTGCAGGTCGATCCGCGCCTCGATCGGATCACGCTCGCGCGACAGCCGGCGCTGGCGGCGCGGCTCCAGTTCCTCGGGCAGGCCGCGTGAGCGGGCCGGGGCGCTGACCGGCGGAACATAGGGGGCGGGGACGCCGCGCGCCTTCACCGGCCCCTTCGACGGCGGCGCGGCGGGTGGATCGGCGACGGCGGCGCCCGGCGTCACCCGCGGCGCCTTCTTCGGCTTCGACGGCGTCACCGAGCCGGCGACCCGCGCCCAGATCCGGCGGTCCTCCGGGCTCAGGTCGTCGCGGCGGCTCATGTCGTGCCGGGAGCGTTCCCGTCCGGGTTCTCGTCGGAGCCGGCGTCCTGCGGCCCGGGCGTCTGCACCAGCAGGTCGCCCGGCTGGCAGTTCAGCTCGCGGCACAGGGCGTCCAGGGTGGTGAAGCGGATGGCCCGCGCCTTGCCGGTCTTCAGGATCGACAGATTAGCCAGGGTCACGCCAACGCGATCGGCCAGCTCGGTCAGCGACATGCGCCGTTCGAGGAGGATGCGGTCGAGCTGTACGCGGATGGCCATGGGGCTTCTCTATACCGTCGCGTGCGGCCGCGGAAAGCCGGCCGCCGGTCCTTTCAGATGGTCAGTTCGGATTCGCGGCGCAGGCGCGCGCCCTCGCGGAACACCTCGGCGATGACCACGATGATGACCACGGCGAACGAGGGGGTGATCAGGTCGAACAGGCTGGGCGCCGCCATGGCTCCGCGCACGAAGCGGGCGACCAGGAACTGGCCCACCCAGACGCCCAGCGTTACGGTGGCGAAGGCGGCGCCGATCTGGTGCAGACGGCGAACATTGAGGGGATGGAAGGGGTCGCCCACCCGCAGGGTCGCGACGATGCGGATCAGCAGGCGGAAGATCAGGGCCGAGGTGGCCAGATAGGCGAAGGCGGCGATGGCCACCAGCAGCACATAGGCCCAGGGCAGGGGGATGACGATGGCCTCTTCGCCGGTCCCGGCGGTGACCACGGGCGTCCCGAACAGCTTCAGGGCGACGACGGCGGTGGGAATGAGGACGGCGCCGACGGTCAGGACCCAGAAGGCGACGGTGCAGGCCGTGCCGGCGATGCTGGAGATCGAGACCAGGCTCAGCCGCGGCAGGGAAGGGGTGCGGATCCCGAGCGATGTCGTCTTCGGGAGTCGCATGCAGGAGGCCTCGTTCAGGCTGGACGTCGAACCGCGAATGCCGCGCGGGGTCCGCAGGACCCACACGCGGTCTTATACATCGCGTTTGTCATGCCGATCGTCAAAGCTCCGGTGAGCAGCAGAAGCAGGATCACAGGGCCTGGACGAGGGTGGCGACCAGCGCGGTCGGCAGAGCGGCGAGCAGGAAGGCGTTCAGGACGCCGTGGCCGACCTTTTCGATGAAGTAGGAAGCGTTCATGGTGTTCATTGTCGTTCTCTATCCTGAGAAGGGGCGTTTTTGCCCCGTTTCGTTGTTACCGCTGCAATGATCGTCCGGCTTTGCCTTGGATCAAGGAACGGTGCGGCCTCCGTTCTTGGGATAATAGATAGGCCCTACCCCGCCGGAAATCACGTTACATATCGTTTAACGATATTAAACTTGTGCAATGAATCGTAACAGCCACGCCTGAGGGAAAATGTTGAAGCTTATCAAGGGAATGCGTCTGGTGGCCGCGACCCACAATCCCGGCAAGGCGCGCGAGATCGAAGCCTTGCTGGACGGACATTACGCCGTGGTCACCGCCGGCAGCCTGAATCTGCCCGAGCCGGACGAGACCGAGAGCACCTTCGCGGGCAACGCCCTGCTCAAGGCGCGGCACGCCGCCGACCGCTCCGGCGAGGTCGCCCTGGCCGACGATTCCGGCCTGTCGGTCGCGGCCCTGGACGGCGCGCCGGGAATCTTCTCCGCCCGCTGGGCGGGGCCGGAAAAGGACTTCGCCCACGCCATGCGCCGTGTCGAGGAGCGGCTGGAGGAAACCGGCTCTGACAATCGCCGCGCCTGGTTCACCTCGGCCCTCGCCGTGGCCTGGCCCGACGGCCCGGCAGTGGTGGTCGAGGGCCGCGTCGACGGGACCCTGACCTTTCCCCCGCGCGGCGACCGCGGCTTCGGCTACGACCCCATCTTCGTTCCCGACGGCCACGACCACACCTTCGGCGAGCTGGACCCGGCCCTGAAGGACTCCATCAGCCACCGGGCGAGGGCGTTCGCCAAGCTGAAGGCGGCGCTGATGGAGTGACGGGTGGCGAGTGGCGAGTGGCGTGCGGACATCGCCCGCGCCGCGGCCACGAAATCAGACCAGATCACGCCGCATCACCCTCGCCCCCCTCA
>JAEYUE010000046.1 GCA_023433655.1 Pseudomonadota bacterium
GGCCAGCGCTGCACCGCCTCCAGCCGCCTGATCGTCCAGGACGGCGTGCACGATCGTTTCGTCGCGATGCTGGCGGAGAAGGTCGCCGCCCTGCGCGTCGGCCCCGCGCTGAATCCGGAGACCCAGGTCGGTCCCGCCGTCAGCGAGGACCAGCGAGAGACCTCATACCGCTACATCGACATCGCGCGCGGCGAAGGCGGCCGCGTCGCCGCCGGCGGCGAGCGGCTGAACCTCGAAACGCCCGGCTGGTACGTCCAGCCGACCCTGATCGCCGACACCGACCCGGCCGGCCGCATCAACACCGAGGAGGTGTTCGGCCCCGTCGCATCGACCATCCGCGTCAAGGACTTCGAGCAGGCGCTGGAGATCGCCAACGGCGTGGAATTCGGCCTCTCGGCCGGCATCGTCACCGGTTCGCTGAAGCACGCCCGCGACTTCCAGCGCCGGGCGAAGGCGGGGATGACCATGGTCAACCTGCCCACCGCCGGCGTCGACTATCACGTGCCCTTCGGCGGCACGAAGTCGTCCAGCTACGGCCCGCGCGAGCAGGGCTTCGCGGCGGTCGAGTTCTTCACACAGACCAAGACGGCCTACACCGCCGTCTGAGCTTCCGGTGAACCCTCGCGCCTGCCCGGCGTTGACCGACGAAAGGAGAGCGCCATGGGCATGACGGAACAGGTGACCCGCCGGGTCGAGACCACCCCCGAACGCGACGACGATCTCGCCGATGTCGAACTGGTCATCCGCCGCGCGCGGGCCGGCGATCTGACCGAGAACGAGGCGTTCGAGGACATCGAGCGGATCGTGCGCCGCCGCGACCCGATCGAGATCTACCAGAAGTCCTGGGGCTAGGGCGCGGTCAGCACCGCCCCGATGGCGGCGATCCGCTCTGCATCGCGATAGGCCTCGCTGCGCAGCATCCCGCCGAATACGTCAGGATCGATCTCCTCGTAGTCGAGATCCAGCCCGCGCGTCCGGGCCAGTTCGCGCAGGCCTGCGCGCACCCCGTCGCGCCCCTCGACGATGGCGCTGCCGGTGTAGAGCACGAAGCGTCCTCCCGGCGCCAGCCGGTCCACGCCCGCCCGCACCCAGTCCAGCGCGAGGGCGGCGCCCAGCCGATCGCCGCCGTCGCGATAGGTGCGCCCGCTCTCGCCAGCGATGTAGGGCGGATTGGCCACGATCAGGTCGAAGCGCTCCGGATGCGCGGGCAGGCCGCTCGCCTCGACCAGCTCCGCCGTCAGCGCCGCATGGGCGAGACTGATCGCCGCCAGCTCCAGCGCCCGCGGATTCACGTCTGTGGCCACGATCCGCGCACCGGGACAGGCGGCCGCCAGCGTCGCCGCTCCGACCCCCGCGCCTACGCCGATGTCCAGGGCCGCGCCGGTGGTCGCCCGCCCCTGCAGCGCCTGCCTCAGGAACCGGGCGAAGCGGTAGCTGTCAGGGCCGAGGAAGACTGCGTCCCGGTCGTGCCCGGGGGCCGAGTGCAGGTACAGCCGTCCGTCCACGGAGCTGACCCGCACATCCAGGCGGAGGCCGTCCGCGGCCTCCCGCACCACGGCCGCGCGGCGGACCAGGTCCAGGAGATCGGGCGGCAGCAGATCGGGCGTGAACGGCCGCGACCAGCCGAAGACGTCGCGCAGGGCGCTCTCGCGCCGCGCCGGCCGCCGCCGCCGGACCAGGGCGTGGGTCGACGGGGTCGGAGTGACGAAGTCGTAGCCCGACGTCTCCAGCCGCCCCAGCACTTCCAGCAGGGCGGCGGTCCGCGCGTCGGCGGGCGAGCGCGTGACCGGCGCGTCCATCAGGCGGACTTCAGCACCTGCTCGGGGCCCCAGAGGTGCTCGCGATAGGCCTCGAAACAGCGCTCGCCGGCGCGCAGCCGCATCACCGCCCCCTCGGCCAGGCTGCGAATGACCTCGGGCCGCTCGGCCGCCAGCGGCCGCAGCACCTCCTCGTTCCAGGTGCGCGAATGCTCGACGTCGAGGGTGGCGTGCAGGGCGAAATATTTGCGCTCGGAGCCGACCCCCAGCCGCTTCAGCCCGGCGGCGACGTGGCCCGCCCTCCACGGCGCGGTCAGCTCGACCGCGCCCAGGGCGCCGAGGGCGTGGAAGGCGTAGCGCCGCGTGGTCGAGAAGGCGACCAGGGTGTTGCCGAGCGCCAGCGAAGGCCACACCGTCCCCTCGATCGTCGGCGCCAGGTCCAGCGCTTTCGCCAGCCGCTCCAGCATCGGGCCGTGCATGCCGCCTTCGTTGCCGCGGCCCATCTCATCCCAGTAGTTGCGAGCCAGCTCCAGCTTGGGCCGTGCCGGCATCTTCACCTGGGCGTAGGCGACAAGGTCCTCGAAGCCGGCCTCGCCGGCGACCTCCTGCAGCAGGAACCAGCGCATCTCCTCCATCGAGGCGGACTCGGCCAGCCAGGGGAACAGGGGGTCGTTCTCTCCGGGGCCGGCGCCCTGAAGGTTCTCGAACCAGGCGACGAAGCCGTCCACGTCCTGCGGCAGGTCCTGCAGCCAGGGCGCGGCGTCGGCGCGCATGCGCTCGACGAAGGCGCCTTCCAGCAGCGTCATCTCCGCGTCCTCGCGGGCATGGTCGGTCCAGCCCGCATACGGAATCCCCGGGGCGAGGCGCCGGTTGTTCCATCGCGACAGCGCGCGGTGGAAGGCCGCCGGATCGGCGACCTCGTTAAGGACGGGCAGGCTCTTGGGTCCGGCGTTCATGGCAACCTTCCTGGAACGGACCCGGAATACGTCCCGCAGCGGTCACGGTTCCATCAGACAAGCGATTGTTACGTAAGGCGTTCTGTCGGATTTTGGACACTGGAACCCCTTGGCGGGGCTGGCATTTCGGGATTCCCTTCCCCTGAGGCCTGCATGACCCACCCCGGCTACCACTGGACGATCCAACCCTCCGGCGACGGGTGGGTCTGGGAGGTGCGCGAGCCGCACGAGGGGCTGCTGGTTTCCACCGGCGCAGCTCCGTCCCGCGCCGTCGCCGCCGCCCTGGTGGTGCGCGCCCTGGCCCGCGGCATGACGGCGGGACCGTCGTGGAGCCTTGCGGCATGAGCAACCTCCGGACCTCGCGCCCGCTTCGCGTCCTCGAACACGGCGTCTACCGCGGTCCTCATCTCTACGGCCGGCGCCCGATGATCCGCATCCAGGTCGATCTCGGCGACCTCGAGGACTGGCCGACCGATACCCTACCGGGCTTCGCAGAGGCTCTGCTCGCGGCTCTGCCTACCCTGGACCGGCACCATTGCAGCCTCGGCCGTCCGGGCGGCTTCGTGGAACGCCTGCGCGAGGGCACCTGGATCGGTCATGTCGTCGAACACGTGGCGCTGGAGCTGCAGTCGCTGGCCGGCGCCGCCACCACCCGGGGCAAGACCCGATCGGTGAAGGGGCGTCCGGGCGTCTACAATGTCATGTTCGCCTACGAGGACGAGGAAACCGGCCTGCTGGCCGGGCGGCTCGCCCTCCAGGTCGTCGACGCCCTGCTGCCGCCCGACCGCAGCGGCGTCGAGGGGCTCGAGAGGCTGACGCGGGGAACGGACGATCTGTCCGCAGTCTCCACTGTCGAGGCGGCCCTGCCGCTGCTGCGCGCGGCTCGCCGCCGCAGCGCCCTCGGTCCCAGCACCCGCGCCCTCGTGGACGAAGCCCGCCGTCGCGGTATCCCCGTGACCCGACTCGACGAGCGCAGCCTGATCCAGCTGGGCTGGGGCGCGCGGCAGCGGCGCATCCGCGCCAGCGTCACCGACCGCACCGGCCTTATCGCCGCCGAACTGGCCGGCGACAAGGACCAGACCAAGGCCCTTCTCGCCGCCGTCGGCTGCCCCGTCGCGCCCGGCGTGGTCGCGCGCACCGCGGACGAGGCCGTCGCCCGCTCGAAACGGCTGAAGCGCCCGGTGGTCGTCAAGCCGCTGGACGGCAACCACGGGCGCGGCGTCACCACGGGGCTGCGCACCGATGCGGAGATCGCAGCCGCCTTCGCCGTCGCCGCCGCGCACAGCCGCCGCGTCGTGGTCGAGCAAGAGCTTCCCGGGGCCGATCACCGCATCCTCGTCGTCGACGGCCGCGTCGTGGCCGTCGCCGAGCGCGTGCCCGCCCATGTCATCGGCGACGGAACGCGATCCATTGCCCAGCTGGTGGACGAGCTGAACGCCGACCCGCGCCGCGGCGACGGGCACGAGAACCTGCTCACCCGCGTGCGCCTCGACGACCGGGCTGTGATCGACACCCTCGAACGCCAGCATCTGACCGTGGAAGACGTGCCCGAAGCCGGCCGGCGCGTGCTGCTGCGCACGACGGCCAACCTGTCGTCGGGGGGCGAGGCCATTGACCGCACCGACGCCATCCACCCGGACAACGCCGCCATCG
Source organism: Pseudomonadota bacterium (assembly GCA_023433655.1). GTDB lineage: Bacteria > Pseudomonadota > Alphaproteobacteria > Caulobacterales > Caulobacteraceae > Brevundimonas. The sequence continues at coordinate 4,367 of JAEYUE010000046.1, forward strand.
CCCGCCGGGCCGCCCTCGCCGTCGGCCTCGACGTCGCCGGCATAGACCTGCTCGCGCCGGACATTACGCGATCGGTGCGCGAGACCGGCGGCGGCGTGGTCGAGGTCAATGCGGCGCCGGGACTGCGCATGCACCTGGCGCCCTCGCAGGGTCAGGCGCGCAACGTGGCGGAGCCGATCATCGGCATGATGTTCCCGCGCCGGTCCCGCTCGCGCATCCCGGTGCTGGCCGTCACCGGCACCAACGGCAAGTCGACCGTCGGTCGCATGGCGGCGCACATCCTGCGCCGCGAGGGCCTGACCGTCGGCCTGACCAACACCAGCGGCGTCTATGTGAACGACGAGTGCGTCATGCGCGGCGACGCCAGCGGGCCGAGGAGCGCCCGGATGCTGCTGCGCGACCCGACCGTCGAGGCGGCCGTGCTGGAATGCGCCCGCGGCGGCATCCTCCGCGAGGGCCTGGCCTTCGACCGCTGCGAGGTCGGCGCCGTGCTCAACGTGCAGCCCGACCATCTCGGGCTGAAGGGAATCGAGACGCTCGAGGACCTCGCCGCCGTCAAGTCGGTGGTGACCGAGTCGGTGTCCCGTCGCGGCGTAAGCGTGCTCAACGCTGACGACCCCCTGACCCTGCGCATGGCCCGGCACGCCGGAGGGCGGGTCTGCTGGTTCTCGATGCGCGGCGGCCGCGACACCCCCGGCTTCCTCCTCAAGCACGTCGGGGAGGGCGGCCTCGCGGTCCTGTACGACCCGCTGTCGGGCGAGCTCGCCCTCCACGACAGCGGCGAGGAGACGCCGATCTGCAATGCCCGTGCGATCCCGGCGACCCTGGGCGGGACGGTGCTGTTCAACGTGCAGAACGCCCTCGCCGCGGCGGCGATGGCGTACGGCGTCGGCGTCGCGCCGGCCATGATCGCCGCGGCCCTGTCCACCTTCGCCTCGACCTTCGAGCAGAACCCGGGCCGCATGAACGTCCACGACGACCACGGCTTCCGGGTCATTCTCGACTACGCCCATAACCCCGACGCCCTGCGGGCCCTCGGCCGCGCGGTCTCAGCCCTCCGGCCGGCGACCGGCCGCACCATCGCCATGCTCAGCATTCCCGGCGATCGCCGCGACGCCGAGATTCGGGCGATGGGCGAGATCGGGGCAGAATATTTCGATCGGCTGGTCTTCCGCGAGACGCCCGATAACCGCGGCCGCCCCGGCGGCGAGGTGATCCGGCTGATGAGCGAAGGCGCGGTCGCGGCGGGGTGCGACCCGGCGCGCATCACCGGCCTGCATCGCGAGGAGGAGGCGGTTGAGGCCTGTCTGCGCATGGCCCGGCCGGGCGACCTCGTCATCCTGACTCCGACCCGGGTCGAGGCGGTGTGGCGTCAGATGCTCGACTTCCGCCCGACGGCGGCCGGCGACGGCGCGCCGCAAGGCCTGCTCCTGGAGCCGCCCCATGGCTGAGCCCGGTCCCCTGATCATCATCGGCGGCCACGAGGACAAGGAGGGCGAGCGGGTCATCCTCAGGGAGGTGGCCCGTCGGCTCAACGGCGGCCGCCTGGTCATCGCCACCGTCGCCTCACACGAGCCGGACGGCTATTTCGACGCCTACCTCGAGGCCTTCTCGGCGATCGGCGTCGACGACCTGGTCGAACTCTACGTCGAGGAGCGGGCCGAGAGCCTGGAGGACGAGACGCTGGCCGCCCTTGAGGGTGCAGGCGGTGTCTTCTTCAGCGGCGGCGACCAGCTGCGCATCTCCAGCCAGATCGGTGACACCCCGATCGAACGCCGCATCCGCGAACTGCACCGGGCGGGCGCGGTGATCGCAGGAACCTCGGCCGGCGCCTCGGTGATGAGCGAGACCATGCTGGTCAAGGGCGCGAGCTCGGAGTCCTACCGCATCGGCGATCTGCACATGGCGCCCGGTCTGGGTCTCGTCCGCGACCTGATCATCGACCAGCATTTCGCCGAGCGCGGCCGCTACGGCCGCCTCCTGGGCGCCGTCGCCCACAACCCGCGCCTGATGGGGGTCGGGATCGACGAGGACACCGCCATCGTCGTCGAGGGCCGCAGTTTCCGCGTCATCGGCAGCGGCGCGGCCTATGTCGTGGACGGCGAGACCGCCACCCACTCCAACATCGCCGAGGCCGACTGCGACCAGCCCCTGTCGATGTTCGACGTGCGCATGCACGTCCTGTCCAGCGGCGACCGCTTCGACCTCGACCGCCGTCGCCCCGCCGCCGGTCCTCACGAGGAAGGGGCGAAGGGCCGACGGAACCGCGACTGACGCGCCCATGGGGGCGCTGCCGTCCGGCTTCGGAATAGGGGGGAGAAAATGGCGCGCCCGGAACGATTCGAACGTCCGACCCTCAGATTCGTAGTCTGATGCTCTATCCAGCTGAGCTACGGGCGCGCTTGGCCGCGAACGGCGAGGGCGGGTCTTTAGCGGACCGGGGACGGGGGGGCAAGACCCGGTCGGCGGCTTTCGTGCGGTGATTTCACGACCGGGGGTTTCGCTCCGGCGACGGGCGGGGCAGGTTGCGGGCCTCCCCGATTTTGGCCTTCCGGACTCCCGATGCGCCTCCGACTTTCCGACTGTTTCCGCCTCCGCCCGCGCACCCCCGCTATGTCGCTCGGGCGTCTCGCCGCGGCCCTCGTCGCGGGGACCGGGCTGGCCCTGGGGGGCTGCGCCGGCGGGGCGGGGAGGGCGGGGGAGGGCCCGGCCGCGGTCGCCCCTCCGCCCGCGCGCGGCCCCTATGTCGCCGCCGCCAACCCGCATGCGGTCGAGGCCGGTCTGGCGGTGCTGCGCCGCGGCGGCTCGGCGGCGGATGCGGCCGTGGCGGTGCAGGCGGTGCTCGGTCTGGTCGAGCCGCAGTCCTCGGGCCTGGGGGGCGGAGCCTTCCTGATGCACTACGACGCCTCGACCGGGGAGGTGACCAGCTACGACGGCCGCGAGACGGCGCCGGCCGCCGCCACGCCCGAGCTGTTCTACGAGGACGGCCGGCCCCTGCCGTTCCGCGAGGCGGTGCTCAGCGGCCGCTCGAC
>JAEYUE010000092.1 GCA_023433655.1 Pseudomonadota bacterium
CGGCGGGCTCGGGCATCGGGCCGCGCGGCGTCGGCTATGTGCTGGGCATCGTCAAGGCCTACACGACCCGTGTCGGCGAGGGGCCTTTCGCCTGCGAGCTGAACGACGACGTCGGCAATCACCTGGCCACCGTTGGCCGCGAGGTCGGGGTCAACACCGGGCGGGCGCGGCGCTGCGGCTGGTTCGACGCCGTGCTGGTGCGCCAGTCGGTGGCGATCAACGGCATCGACGGCATCGCCCTGACCAAGCTGGACGTGCTCGACGGGCTGAAGACGCTGAAGATCTGCACGGGGTACCGCATTGGCGGCGAGGTGCTGGACTATCTGCCCTCCAGCCTGAAGGACCAGGCTGCGGCCGAGCCGGTGTTCGAGGAGTTGGAGGGCTGGACCGAGAGCACGGCCTCGGCGCGCAGCTTCCGTGACCTGAACGCCAACGCCATCAAATACGTGCGCCGCATCGAGGAGCTGATCGGCGCGCCCGTCGCGCTGCTGTCGACCAGTCCCGAGCGGGACGACACTATATTGATGCACGACCCCTTCCAGGACTGACGCGGAAAACCGAGCGTTCAACGGCCCTTAACCGGCAAGGGGCTAGGCATGCGGGCTGATTCTGGAGGCCCGTATCTTGTTCGCTGTTGATCCTCGCATGCTGGCGAAGCTGGCGCCGGTGTTGCGGCGGGTGCTGGTGGTCGATCCGAACCCGCATGCCGCGCGGCTGCTGACCGAGATCATCAAGGGGATGGGCGCGGCCGAGATCGTGGTCGAGCCGAGCGAGCCGCGCGCTCTGAGGGCAGCCGCCGATCTGGAGCCCGGCATCATCTTCACCGAGCGGAACGGCGACAATCTCGACGGGGAGTCGCTGGCTCGCGCCATCCGCCGGTCCAGTTTCGCCTGCCGCCGGGCGCCCATCATCATGGTGACGGCGGATGCGACGGCCAGCACCATTCTGGGCGCCCGCGACAGCGGCGTGCACGAATTCCTGCGCAAGCCCTTCACCAGCGCCGACCTGCTCAAGCGCGTGGAGAACGTGGCCCTGAAGCCGCGCGACTGGGTCGAGGCGGTGGGCTACATCGGGCCCGACCGGCGCCGGTTCAACTCGGGCGAATTCTCGGGCGATCGCAAGCGCAAGGCCGACAAGCCCGTCAACGGCGCCATGGCGATGGCGGCCGCCAAGGACCAGGCCATGCGGATTCTTGCGTCCGCCCTCGACCAGTTCGACCGGGATCCCCTGCAGGCTGTCCGCGCCATCCGAGAGCAGGCCGCGACGCTGAAGTCACTGGCCATGAAGGTGTCGGATTCGCGGCTCGCCGTGGCCGTGGGAGCGCTGGAGGTAACCCTCGCATCAGGGCCGCCCAGCAAGGCGACGCTGGCCGCCCCGATCGGTTCGCTGCTCGCCATGGCGCCGCCGGCCCCCGCGCAGAGGGCCGGGTAGGCCGCCAACCCGCCGGGTCAGGCGTCGACCAGGTTTCGTTCCTCGGCCGCGGCGCGCATCGCCTTCTGCAACTTCTCGAAGGCGCGGACCTCGATCTGGCGCACCCGCTCGCGCGAGACGCCGTACTGGCCAGCCAGTTCTTCCAGCGTCACCGGATCGTCCTTCAGGCGGCGCTCGGTGAGGATGTGCTTCTCGCGATCCGTCAGTTCCTGCATGGCCTCTTCCAAAAGACCCATGCGGATCGACTTCTCCTCGTCCTCCGCCAGCTTGGTTTCTTGGGAGACAGCTGTGTCATCTGCCAGCCAGTCCTGCCATTCGCTCTCCCCGTCGGCCCGCAAGGGGGCGTTCAGCGAGGCGTCGCCGCCGAGGCGGCGGTTCATGTTGACGACCTCCTCCTCGGACACGCCCAGCTTGGTGGCGATGGCCGACAGATGCTCGGGATGCAGGTCGCCTTCCTCGAAGGCCGAGATCTGGCTCTTGGCCTTGCGCAGGTTGAAGAACAGCTTCTTCTGGGCGGCGGTGGTGCCCATCTTCACGAGCGACCAGCTGCGCAGGATGTATTCCTGGATCGAGGCGCGGATCCACCACATGGCGTAGGTGGCCAGCCGGAAGCCCTTGTCCGGATCGAATTTCTTGACGGCCTGCATCAGGCCGACGTTGCCCTCGGAGATCACCTCGCCGATCGGCAGGCCGTAGCCGCGATAGCCCATGGCGATCTTCGCGACGAGGCGCAGGTGCGAAGTCACCAGGCGGTGGGCCGCCTCGGGGTCCTGGTGCTCCGTCCAGCGCTTGGCGAGCATGAACTCCTCGTCCTTCGCCAGCATCGGGAATTTGCGGATTTCGGTCAGGTATCGCGACAGTCCCTGTTCAGGCGACATCACCGCGAGCGATCGTGCTGTAGTCATCTGGTCCCTCCGACCGTGAAACGAGCGGGCCCTGCGGAGACGGCCACCCGATGTGCGCCGACGCCTCGCCCCTCAACCGGTGAAATAGGGTCGGGTTTCCGCCTTTGTCAGGGGCGGATCGTCACACCAAAGCGTGACCGTTGCCCCGGCGCCACTCACCGTCATGAATGTATAGCCGATAGTCAGTCCTTAATCAAGACGGACTAGGCAAGACCGAGGATGCCCCGGTAGGTCGGGTGCACGACGTCCGCATGCTCTGGATGCTTCTGCAGCCATCCCGAGAAGAATGTGCAGACAGGGAGGATGAGCAGCCCCCGGGCCCGCGCATCGTCGATCACGTGTCGCGCCATCCGGCTGGCGACACCGCGGCCCTCCAGCGCCCGGGGTACGAGGGTCTCGGTGATCATCAGGTTCCCGCCCGAAAGGTTGTAGGTAACGACGGCCTTCTCGCCGTCGAGGACCAGTTCGTAGCGGCGGTCCTCCGCAACGTCGCGAATCTCCGGGTCCATGTCTTCAGCCTCACAGCGTTGTCAGCAGGCGTTCCAGTTCGATCATATCGCCGGGCGGCGGCGTTTCGAAACGCAAGGACTCGCCCGTTACCGGATGCACGAAGCCCAGCACGGCCGCATGCAGGGCCTGGCGTTTCAGCCCGGCGCGGGCGACGGCCTCCCGAACGGCGGCGGCCGGGTTGCCCGAACCGTAGACCGGGTCGCCCAGGATCGGCGCGCCCTTCGAGGCCAGATGCACCCGGATCTGGTGCGTTCGGCCGGTGTGCAGGGTGCAGGCCACCCGGGCGGCCAGGGGCGGGCCGCCGGCCCGGGAGGGAGATCCGAACACCCTTTCCACAACATAGTCGGTCACCGCATGGCGTCCGCCGCTTCGGAGCACCGCCATCTTCTTGCGGTCGGAGGAGGATCGCCCGATCAGGGTCTCGATCCGGCCCCTGGGCGGCGACGGCGCGCCCCGCGTGAGGGCGACATACGTCCGCTCGATGTCATGGGTGGAGAACAGGGCCGAGAGGCCGGCGTGGGCCCGATCCGACTTGGCCGCGACCATCACGCCCGAGGTGTCCTTGTCCAGTCGGTGCACGATGCCGGGCCGGGCGACGCCGCCGATGCCGGATAGGCTGGCGCCGCAATGGGCCAGCAGAGCGTTGACCAAGGTGCCCGTTTCCGATCCGGGGGCCGGGTGGGCGGCCATGCCGGCCGGCTTGTCGACGACGATCAGATCGGCGTCTTCGAACAGCACGGCCAGAGGGATGGCCTCCGGCGCCGGCGTGGCCGGGGTCACCGGCGGCAGGAGCACGGAGTAAAGGCCTGGCCGGGCCTTGGTCGAACCGCCCGCCACCGGATCGCCGTCCAGGCTTACCGCCCCCTCTGACAACAGGGCCTGCAGGCGCGCCCGCGACAGCATCGGGAAGATATCCGCCAGCGCCTTGTCCAGCCGGCCGCCACCCTCGGCCAGTCTCGCCTCCAGCACCGTGGCGTCGTCGTCTTCGATGAGGGGTTCGTCGGACAACAGCGCACTCCGCCCGCCGATGGGCGACCTGCTCTAGCACGGGCAGGGGCGCTGGAGCCAAGAAGCGGAGCTTGGCCGTAAGCCGGGTTTCGGGCATGGTTAACGGGTTCCACGGAGGGGCCCATGAAAATCCTGTTGATTGCGGCCGTGGCGGCCGTCGGCGCCTTGGCGCTCGGAAGCTGCGCGACCATGAGCGAGGAACAGTGTCTCGCCGGAGACTGGGCGGGGCAGGGGTATACGGACGGGGCTTCAGGCCTGACGATGAGCCGCCTCGACGACCACGCCGAAGCCTGCGCCAAACACGGTGTCATGCCTGACGCCTCCGCCTATGCGGCCGGCCGCCGGCAGGGTCTGCTGCAGTACTGCACCGTGGGCAAGGGTTTTGAGGTCGGGCGAACCGGCGCGGGCTACGCCGGCGTCTGCCCGCCGGATCTGGAAGGTGATTTCCTGTACGCTTACCGCGACGGCCAGGTCGTCCATGCGGCCGAACAGGCGCTCTCAGAGGCCCGCAGCCGGGTCGACAGCCTCGGGGCCCGGCTCGAGGAGCTGGACGAGAAGATCATCGCCAAACAGGCGGAGGCGCGGGCCGAGGGTCTGACGGAGGCCCAGCGCGAGGAGATCCGCAAGCGCATCGCCGAAATCCGCCGGGAGCGGGCCGACACCGAGCGCGACTGGCGCCGGGCCCAGGAGGCGATCGACGACGCGGAGCGCGATGTGCGCGACGTCCGCTGGCGCTTCCGCGACCAGTACGGCAGCTGGTGAGGAAACGGCCGGCGTCCGGGACGCCGGCCATTCAGTCTCAGGCCGCCTTCTTCTCCAGCGCCTGCTCCCACTGGCCCAGCGAAGCCAGGCCGTTCATGCGGGCGCGGTGGTGGAAGGCCTCCTGGCAGGCCACGGCGTTCTCCGCCTTGCCCGACCAGGCCCGCTGCGGCGCCGCCTGCAGGGCGCGGCCGTAGGAGAAGGTCATCTTCCACGGGAAGCCGCCGATGCGGTTCATGGCGTCGAGGTGGGCGGTGGCCTGCTCGTCGGTCTGGCCGCCCG